>JABHOU010000242.1 GCA_018695085.1 Opitutia bacterium
AAGTTTCATATCCTTCCGATTTACAGTAACTGACAGGCATAAAACCTTCCTGGTCGATGATGATATGCCCGTCGTCGCTCGGGCTGATCTTGGCTTTCGCCGCTAGCGAAATCTGTCCATGCAGGTGGTTTGCATTTCCTGCATCAAAGGCAAGCTTGCCCTTTTGCAGGGTATAGAGGGAAGTGACCCACTTGGCCGTGGCGACTGGATCACAAGCGGGCAACTCCGGTTCCTTGCCCTTCTCCGCATGTGTTTGAGAAGGCAAGGCCAACGCAATGACAAAGGTTGCGACAAGAGATCCGTAAGCGTGCATATGTGTGAGTCAGAAAAGATTAATTATGTATGTTTGATTGGATTTTATACAAAGCCCGTTTCTGGTTTCTGTCACGACTTTAGATTTATGACATAGATATTCTCTTCATAGATCCTGCCCTCGCGCCACCGCTGGACGTGTGTCTGCATCTGAGAAACCTCGCCCCACTCCTTATGACTGAAGTCGTGCCGAAACTCGACAATGCTTACCTGATTTTCATCATTGAACGCGATCGCGGAGGGTCCAATCTTTGGCGACCCGATTAAGCCGTCTGCGAAATGCTGCACTTGTCTTTGGCATGCATCACGACCAACAAGCGGCTCAAGCCCCGTGATTCGCCTTACGATGTCTTCGGTGTAGAATTCTTTCCAGCATTCTTCGTTATCGCCAGACTCCTGCAATTTGGACAACCTAGCGAATTGATCTCGATAATTCATTTCTTTTGAAGGTAATGGTTAACGTTTATTTTGTCGAACAATGTCAAAAAACAAAGTCATAATACTCTTTCTTGCGGTGCTTCTGCAGACCGCTTCGGTGATCCAGGCAGCATCACAAAAACTAAACGTCGTGCTCATCATGGCCGATGACGTCGGGTATGAATGTTTCAGCGCTTACGGGAGCAAGGAATTCTCGACACCCCGTCTCGACGCGCTTGCGGCCAAGGGCATGCGCTTTGAGCACTGTCACTCGACGCCGTTGTGCACACCCAGTCGCGTGAACCTGATGACCGGGAAGTCGAACGTGTTCAACTACGTCGACTTTGGCGTCTTCCCCAAGGGAGAACCGACTTTCGCCAACCATTTCAAAGCCCAAGGTTACGCAACGGCCGTGGCGGGCAAGTGGCAGTTGTTGACGGCACAAACTGGCATCTCACCAAAAGAAGCGGGCTTTGACCGGCATTGCGTCTGGAACATTCCGGGGACGGAACGCAGGCGTTATTGGGAACCCTCGCTCATGCATGACGGGAAGGTCATCAACCATGGCGAGGACGAATATGGATCGACGGTCATCGCGGATTACTTGGTCGACTTCATCAAGACAAACAAGGACAAGCCGTTTCTCGCGTACTACCCAATGAACCTGCCGCACAATCCTTTTCACCCGACCCCACGAAGCAAGGACCGAAAGAGCAAGAATGCGAAGCGGAACTTCATCGACATGGTGGCCTACATGGATCACTGCGTCGGAAGGATCGAGGACGCCTTGATTGAGCTTGGACTGCGTGAGAATACCTTGCTGATCTTCACGGCTGACAATGGGACCAACTCCAGCCTGACCCTCGATTTTTTCGGTACGCAGCGCAGGGGCGGCAAGGGCTACACCCACGACCATGGCACCAAGGTTCCTTTGATCGTCGACCTTCCGGGACGCATTCAGGCCGGCCAAGTGAACAAGGACCTGATCTGCTTTTCCGATCTGTTCCCGACCATCGTCGAGGCTGCTAATCTACCGGCCAAGAAAATCACCCAAGGGGACGGGTGGAGCTTCTGGCCCCAATGTCTGGGGAAGGAAGGCAAGCAGCGGGAGTGGATTTACGGCTACTACTTTCCCCGCCCGTTTTCCAAGCAATTCGACGTGATGTATAACCATTGGGAAGTTGCATGGGTACGCAACAAGCGCCACAAGCTCTATCGCGACGGCCGCTTCTTCGACGTGATCAATGACGTTCGCGAAGAGAAACCTCTGGGCATTAGGGCGGAATTAAACATCGTCCGCAAGAGCCTACAGGCGGCCCTGGACGAGTATCCGAAGAAGGGCGCAAAGATTGACTATGAGCGCGTAACCGGCGTACGCAAGGCTCCCGGAACAAAGAAGAAAAAACCGAAACGGAAATAAAGGGGGAGAGGTTCTTACCCTTCGTTACCT
>JABHOU010000264.1 GCA_018695085.1 Opitutia bacterium
CGGTGATTCAAAAAAGCAAAAAGTGGCCATGTTTTGCACAGGTGGAATACGGTGCGAAAAAGCCTCTGCCCACCTGTTGAAGAATGGCTTCGAAAAAGTCTATCACCTAAAGGGAGGCATCTTGAATTATCTACAAAACATCAAACCGGAGAATAGCCTATGGGAAGGCGAATGCTTTGTCTTCGATCACCGCGTATCAGTTGTTCATGGACTGGAAGAGGGAGACGCCGAAATTTGCTTTGGCTGCCGATGGCCCTTGAAAGCCGAGGACTTGAAATCTCCGGATTACGAACCGGGAGTTTGTTGCCACCGCTGCGTGGGCTCTCTTTCCGCGGAACGCCGGGCAAGTCTCGAGGAACGCCACCGGCAAGTCGTACTCGCCCGCTTCAAGGACATGAAGCACATCGGACAAACCATTGCGGAAAAATAATTCCTTCGCGGGCCAAGATGAATTCCACCACGAATCCGAAATAAACATTGCCTGCACCTAACCGAAGAATAAAAAATGTACGCCAAAGGGATTTAGTGAAAGAAGCCGAATGAAGGTCGCTTCGATCCAAATTCCCAATTCCGCTAACGCCAAAAACAATTTGAAGGCGATCGAAAAGGGTCTTGCCCTTGCCGCGGAATCGAGAGCCGACCTCGCGTTGTTTCCCGAGTGCGCCCTTACAGGTTTCGCGGCGAGGTCGGATTGGTCCGAAGACCTAATGCAGCAGGCATTTGGAAAAGCCTTGAAACTCTGCAAGAAGTATCGGATCGGAGCCGTAATCCCTACCTCGATTCGCCAAAATAACTCGTTCTACAACGGTTCCATCGTCGTGGATACAGAAGGTGAGCTCATCGAAGTTCTGTGCAAAAGAGGATTAACTTAGGCCGAGGAAGCTTTTTTCTCCGTTCCCCAAAAGAAAAAAAGAGTGTTTAGCTTTCAGGGATTCCGATTCGCATTGATTTTTTGCCGAGAAATCGAGGACGCCAAAGAACTGCTCGGGCAAGAAAGTCTCGATGCCATCCTGTGGCCAGGTTACTGGGGCTGGGACGAAGACTGGGAGTGGGATGACAAAGAACCGTGGACAAGGTTGCTGCAAGAGGTGGCAAGCTTTTGCCAATGCCCAATCATCCAAGCAAACTTCCTTGGAGACAATGCCATAAAGAACTCAGACGGTTCTACACTAGGCGGTTCCGTGGCAGTTTCCGAAAAAGGGGAGCTTATGGGTCGTTCGACTCCAAGGCAATCCACCCCGCTGTTGTTGACCTTGAGCAAAATCGCTGAAAAATCGAAAAAAACGGAGTAAAAGCTTCGACCAACGAGAAAAATCCGTCCTTGGCTTATTGATACCAAGGGAACACAGTAAGACTTATGAAACCATGCCCTTTCTGTGCGGAAGAAATACAGGACGAAGCCATTAAGTGCCGATATTGCAATGAGTTCCTTGATCAATCTCGCCAACCTGAAACAAAATGGTATTTCACGACTTCCATCGTGGTTATCGCCCTGCTTTCAGTGGGTCCGCTTGCCCTTCCCTTGGTATGGTTGCATCCCGAATATAAAAGAAGTACCAAAATCATTCTGACCATCGGGATCACCATCTTCAGCATTTGGTGCTATTACGTCACCCAAAGTCTTTATCAAGATCTGAAGCAACAGATGAAAGCCTTGGGGCTTCTGTAGAAAAGGACTTTTACTTATTCGTTTAACGAGAGTCGGCTTGGGAGTCGCTATCCTTGAGCTTGCATTCCATTGGGTTTTCAGGTAAGAAATTTATTTTACTTCAGGTGTGGGGAGTGTAAAAGCTCCAAATCCTAAAGTTGGCAAAACTTCGCATTCCAGCCTTTTCGGTATGAATGCACAACCACCGCGACTGTTGCGGTACTTTCTTTTCCACGTGTCCGGCGGGTAGAGATTTACAGAACCCCGGACTAGGAACAAAAATGAAAGATCAAGAACACGCGTATCGCGAAAACTCCGACCATTCCGGGTCGGATATACAAACAGAGAAACCACAGGGTGCTTTCGGCACTCTAATGGAGAAAATCCAACAGGCGATTGCCAAGGAAGGGTATGTCACGCCCACGCCCATTCAGGAGCAGTGCATACCCCATCTCCTCGAAGGGAAAGACCTAATAGGCACCGCCCAGACAGGTACCGGTAAAACCGCGGCCTTCACTCTACCGCTATTGGAAAAACTTTCGGGCAATTCTCAAAGACCTGCAAGAGGGACGCCTCGAGCGCTGATTCTTGCCCCCACGCGTGAACTCGCCGCGCAAATAGAAGAGAGCATCCAAACCTACGGACAATTTCTGAGGCTTACTCACACCGTCATTTTCGGAGGGGTCAATCAGCATCGTCAAGTCAAGGCCTTGAATCGAGGAGTGGATATTCTGGTAGCCACTCCCGGTCGCCTGCTGGACCTGATGCAGCAAGGATACATACACCTGAACGAGGTCGAAGTATTCATTCTCGACGAGGTCGACAGGATGCTCGACATGGGCTTCATCCCGGACATCAAACGCGTCTTGGCTAAACTCCCGGAACGGAGACAAACCCTGTTCTTCTCCGCCACCATGGCGCCCAAAATGGAAGCCTTGGCCAAGTCCATGGTGCGCAACCCGGTGAGGGTGGCGATAGCTCCGGAGAAGCCTGCGGTAGAAGTGATTACCCAAAAGGTTCTATATGTCCACAAGAAGAAGAAAAATGACCTTCTGGCCTATCTTCTAAAAGACCCCGGCATCAAAAAGGCGGTAGTTTTCACCCAGATGAAACACGTCGCCAATCGGGTAGTGAAAAAACTAGATTCGGTCGGCATTCGAGGAACCGCCATCCACGGCAACAAAAGCCAAGCGGCCCGCACCAAGGCGCTCGACGGGTTCAAGGACGGTTATTACCGAGTCCTTGTTGCAACAGACGTGGCGGCCAGAGGTCTCGACATCGACGACGTCACCCACGTAATCAATTACGATCTTCCCGTTGAATCGGAAACCTACGTCCACCGCATCGGACGCACGGCTCGCGCCGGTGCCGACGGTGCGGCCATCTCATTCTGCTGCGGAGAGGAAAAGGAATACCTACGCGCCATCGAAAGCTTGCTGGGAAAACCGGTGCCGGTCGATCTTGAACACGACTACCATTGCGAGGAATCCTTGCGCTCCACTGCCTCCGCTCCCAAAAGTTTCGGTGGCAACCGTGGAGGCAGAGGTCGAAGAGGTGGCGGCGGCGGTCAGCGAGGCGGAGGAGGTCACCGAGGAGGTGGCAACCGTGGAAGCGGCGGTGGCGGGCAGAGGAACTTCAGTAGGTCTCGCGGAAGAGCCAGTAGTCGCGGAAGACGCTGAACCAAACTTGGCGGCATTTGCTATCCTCCCCCACTTCCGCGCCTACAGTCTCGGAAGCGTGTTTGGTCACCTCGACTTCGGAAGGTTTGTCCTCGGATTCCCTTTAGAATCCTTACCTGAAACCTTGGGAATAGTTTCCTGATCCATACCCCATACCTGCGCTTGATAAGTTTGGACTCTCCTGCAGTGTTACCCGCTAATATTCTCACTAGAACCTAAAGTCAGGTGGTTTTAGACCGAAATTGAAAAAATAGGTCAAAACACACGTTGACCAAAGGATTGTGTTGTTTAGGGTCAGGTTGATGTATAACATGTAGGCAGTTCACTTCGAAACAATCCTAACGCGCCTACCGACCGACGTTTCATGAATATCCTCCTCTCCTTTTCGAAAATAATATTGCTACCTAAAAAGATCTAGTAGAGTCATTAATAACTTTCGTACAAGGGCTTACAATAAATCCATTAAGCCTAAAACAAACAGGCGCAAAAATTGCAATATGCAACCCATCATGAAAATTCCTCCGCGAATATTCCTTATTCCTCCACCTTGAAACCATCAAGTCGAGATGAGAACCACCCTGCAGTAACAACTATGCGTGGGCATTGGTATGTCGCGTGTCGGTCTCGACAACTGCGGCAGCGCCCATTTGAGCGGGTTATGCTAGGCGAGCAGTTAGTGTTGTTCCGTATGCGGGATGGTCAGGTGGGGGCTCTGGCAAATCGATGCGCCCACCGGAACTTGGCTCTTTCTCGTGGTAAAGTTTCGGCTGACGGGTTGTCCTGCGCCTATCATGGCTGGACCTATGATCCCTCCGGAACCTGCGTTCACGTTCCGGCTGCCTGTAACGGATGTTCTCCGCAAGCGCGACCGCGTGTTCGCTCCTACCCAGTGTGCGAGAAACAAGGACTGGTGTGGGTTTACCTGTCCGCAAAGGGTGAGGAACCGGAGGGGGAACCGCTGGATTTCCCGTTCCACGGTCAATCCCGTTGGCAACATTGGTTCATGGAACGGGTTTTTGAAGGCGACGCCTTCAACTGCGCGGAGAATTTCCTCGACTGCCCGCATACCAACCATGTGCACAAGGGTTTGTTCCGAACTGAAAACACGCGGGAGAACGAGGTCGAGATTACGAGTGGACAGGATTGGGTTCAGGCGGAATTTCTAAACGAAAAGCGGATGGACACCCTCCTCGGGCGAATTCTCTGTCCCAAGGGTGGAAAGATGCGCCATACCGATCGTTTTATCCTTCCCTACGTTACCCGTGTGGAATATCGCACGCACGAAACTCGTCATTTCGTAGTCATGAGCCAGTGCACGCCGATTGGGGACGATCAAACGCGCGTCTTTACCTACATGGCCTTTCGCTTCGACGGCTGGGGGCCTTTGTTACGCCTGTTTTACCAACCCTTCGCCCATCGCGTGCTGGATCAAGACGTCGAAGTCATTCGCTGGCAGACCGAGGACATTCGACGTTTCGGCTCTCGCAGCTTCGTCTTTCACGAGTCCGACGCCATTGCCCGTGAAATGCACGCCCTTGTCTCCGGCAGATCCCTCGAGGGGAAGGAATCCCGCAGAAAAAAGATCCGTTTCTGAAGGCATGAATGAGTTTCAACAACTGGGAGCGGGCTGGACCACGGGCGAAGCCGTGGCCCTGCTGACCTTCCAGCTTCTCGGCCCCCTGTTCTGGTGGTGGCAGAACCGCAAGCCAGGGCGGGTGGGTGGACCCATCTCCCTAGTCAAGGCCCAGTGGTTCGTCTTCGCGGTCTCGCTTTGGGTAGTGGCTCCTCTTTTGGCATCCGGGAATACCGAGGCCCGGATGATCTGTTTGATCTTGGCCGTGAGCATGTCGTTGCGCGGGGTCGTGGAATTGTACCTTTGCCTGGTGACTCGCAGATGGAAGGTCCGCTACGGCTTGTTCCACGATGCCTTCCACCTGGCCCTCGCCCTGGGCGGGCTGGCTTGGCTGGCTAGGCTCGGAGAGCCCACCTGGGCCTTTTTCCTGCTGACCATCACCATCACCACCCTCATAACGGAGATCATCTTCGTCCGCTGGTTCAGGAATTCGACCGCAGGTCCGGAAGAGGCGGTTTACTTCGTTTCCGGAAGCCCGGAACATAGGGATGTCAATCATCGTACGGCCTGGCTTTTTCTTCCGCAATTTTCCTTGTTTCTGGTTTCTCTGCTGGGCGTACTCTTGGGTAGGGGAGTAGTGGTGTCATGAAAACCGGCTCGGATCCATTGCCTTACGAACTGGTTTCCCAGAAGGATCTTTCCGAGGGGATGATCTCGCGAATGCATGAGCTGATGGAGACCTGTTACGATCACGTTTCCTCCGATCGTTTCAGGGAGGATTTGGCAAGAAAGGACTGGATCCTAGTTTTGCCCGACCCGACGGGAAACATCCAAGGGTTCAGCACTCTCGCTCTCAATCCATGCGGGCTGGAGGAGAGTGGGTTCGACATACTTTATTCCGGGGATACCGTCATTCATCCCGAGTACTGGGGCGGACAGTCACTGGTCCGGGGGTTCTTCGATACCGCGGGGTCCATTCTCTCCAGCCGGGGCAAACCCCTTTTCTGGTACTTGCTCTCCAAGGGGCACCGGACCTACATGTATCTACCCTTGTTCTTCAAGCGATACTTTCCGGCAGTTGAACAAGCCCGGGAATTCATCCCCGGCTCGTCCCTGGCTACGTTCTGTTCCGAACGCCTGTTCCCGGAAAGTTGGAAACCCGGCCGAGGAGTCATTCATTTTTCCGAACGTCATGGCCAAGTAAACGAAGCCTTGGCGGAGGATACCCGAAACCGGGCCGGGCATCCGCAGGTTGATTTCTTCATGGAGCGCAACCCGGGGTTTGCCGAAGGTGACGAATTGGTCTGCGTGACCGAGTTGTCACCGGAAAACCTTCGTCGAAGAACGAGGGCGATGATGGAGGCAGGCATGCAACGACCATTGGCTTGGAGGGAGGGATTTTGCTTGGCTTGAACTCAAATGCCGAGACTTGGCTGCAATTGCAGATGCCCGAGCACGAGCGTTTCCGATCAGCTTGCACGAAACCGGAACGGGCCCAGTCAGACCGTCTGAAAGCCATTGTCCGGGCAAATTCCGGAACTGCCTTTGGACAGGCTCATGAGTTTTCCGGAATCCGTACGCCGACGGATTTTGCCGACCGGGTGCCCGTGGGCGACCATGCAACCAACGTCCAGCCTTGGCTCGATCGCATGGGTTCGCCCGAGGACGGTCAACTGACCAAGAAAACCGTGCGATTTTTCGAGCAAACATCCGGAACGACCGGGGCAGCCAAGCTCATCCCGTTCACGACTGCCTTGCGATCGGAGATTTCCCGGGCAGTTGCGGCATGGATGGGTGGCTTGAGCCTGGAATCACCAGCCGCTTTTTCCGGACCTGCATACTGGGCCATATCTCCCCCGTTGATGAAGCCTCATCCGCCGCTAGCCGGCGTTCCGGTAGGACACTTGGAAGATACCGCATACTTCCCGCCCCGGGGTGCCCGTGCCTTGAGCGACTGGCTGGTAATGGACCAAGCCGTTCAAACGGAAACGGCCGATGTCTTTTACGGGCATACCCTCGACCGGTTGCTCGCTTGTCTCGACTTGTCCTTCGTTTCCGTTTGGAGCCCGACCTTTTTCCTGAACCTGGATCGTTGCATTCGGGAACGCCTCGGTCATGATTTTACCTGGAGTGGCCTATGGCCCGGGTTGGCACTCCTGAGCTGCTGGACGGATGCCCAGTCCGGCCAGTGGATGGACGAGGTGGGCGAGCGATTGGGATCGGGCGTAAAAATCCAGGGCAAGGGGCTCATGGCTACCGAGGGGGTAACCAGCGTGCCTTATCCCGGAGGCTCGCCTGTCCTTGCCATCCGCTCTCATTTCTACGAGTTTCTCGATCAGGAAACAGAGGAAGTCCGTCTCGCTCACGAACTTGCGACCGGATCACGATACGAGGTTGTCCTTACCACCGGAGGGGGGCTCTATCGGTATATTACAGGTGACTTGGTGGAGGTAACCGGTCACTTGGATCGCGCTCCCCGCTTGCACTTTGTCGGGCGAACCGGACGCTCGGTTGACCTAGTTGGCGAAAAGCTCAGTGAACCACAAGTGATCAAGGCCTTGGCAGGGACCCGGGGGTTTCTGGTACCCCGAACCAAGCCTTCCGGTTACCTCTTGTGCGTGGAGAGTACAGGTACGCAAACCGAGGGTGACGAGCTGGCCACGCGTACGGAGGTGGCCCTGTCGGCCAATCCCTATTACGCCCAGGCATGCCGTTTGGGCCAGTTGTCCCCACTGGTTCTGCATCGCTTGCCCGATGGCTTCACCGCGAATCTCGGCCGAAAATGGGCCGCTCGCCAGGACTTGCGTGACAGCGAGGTAAAACTACCAGTGCTTTTTCAGCCGGGGGAAGTGGACGACCTGTTACCGGAACGATGATCGCTCCGCTACCACTCAAGCGAGCCGAACCTGCGGACAACCCCGACCTTTGCGAGGTCTTCGCCGATACGCCGATGGAGGGTGCCATTTGGTTAAACCAGGATCGTCGACCGGATTTTTTCCATGGCACGGCGGTACAAAGCGAGAAACCCGAGGTATTCGTCCTGCGGAAGGAAGAAGAACCCGGATTAGATGCTGTCTTTGCTGTGGGTCGGCGACGGGTATTTGTCAACGGACAACCCCAGACAATACGGTACCTGAGCGACTTGCGCATCGTATCGGGTCACCGTGGGGGAAGCAAACTGGCGAGAGGTTTCCAGTTCCTGCGGAATGAGGTATTGAAAAACGGTGAATTTGCCCAGACGCTTGTGCTGAGCGAAAACGAAAAAGCACTCGATCTCCTGACCAGTCGCCGCTGTGGGTTGCCCGGGTATTTCCCTTGCGGGGAATACGATTATTTTCTTATCGGCTTGCGCCACTCCCCTTGTCCATCCCCGCGATTGCACGTGCGTCGGGGCACGCCCCGGGACATCCCCTTAATACAGGATTTTTTTAATCGCGAGGCCCCGCGCAAGCAGTTTTTCCCCGTCTATCGTTTCGACGAGTTGGGCAGGAGCGCTTATTATCGCAATGCGAAACTGGAAAATTTTTTCCTGGCTTGGGCGGGGGATGAATTGGTTGGGTTACTGGGGGCATGGGATCAAGGCGACTACAAGAAAATCCTCGTCCGGGGCTATGGGGGCGGGCTGAGGTGGTTAAGGCCTTGGCTCAATGCCTTCAGCCGGTTGCGCGGTGGGATCGAGCTACCCGCTCCGGGCGCCTTGCAACGTACCCTCTATCTGCACTGCGCAGTTTGCCGAGACAACGACCCGGATATACTCGCCTCCTTGATCAGGGATGCGCAATCCGGGTTTGCAGAGCAGGGCTACCATCATGCGGCTCTGGGTCTGGACAGGCACGATCCCTTGCGGGATGCATTGGCGGGTTTCCGCACGATGAACTTTGCCGGCCGGCATTTTCTCGTATCCTTCGGGGACGATCCCCGACCCACCCTCGACAATCAGGTGTTTTATTTTGAAGCAGCCCGAATCTGAAGATACTTCCGGTTGCAAGAATTCGGCGAGCGGATCGGCGAAATCAGGTAACCTATTCAGCGTGCTTGCGAGCAAACCGGATTGGTCTCTGCTTGCATTGATCGGTGTGACCATCCTGCTGACATGGGCGGGGCGGGACTTGGGATCGCATTATGAAATGGAGGATTTTTTTCCCCGAGACACACCAGAATGGAACGCCTATCAAGATTACCGTGAAAGCTTTGGCCGGGACGACCGGACAGCCTTGGTGTTACTGGAATCTTCCAAGCCCATTGGCCCGGCTGAAATGAGCGCCATCGATTCCTTGACCAACAGGCTGGAAGCTTGGCCCGAGACCGAGCGGGTGGTATCCCCAAGCAATGTACAGGTGCCCTTGCGAATGGCCGATGGGGAGGTGCGTCTGGAGCGGGCATTCGAGCCCGAGTCGCCCGAGAGACTGGAGGGGGCCATGGCCAAGCTCACCAAGCCACCTTTCGTCAATTCCATCCTTTCAGCTGATCGGCGACTGTCGGTGGTGGCATTGACCGTGCGCGAAAAAAACCTGAGTTCCTCCGATCGATCGCGCCTCGTTCGTGGTTTGGAACGGGAAAAGATTGCCGTGGAATCAAGCGGGCTCTTTCAAGCCCAGTTGGCCGGTTACCCAGTTCACCGGGTTTACCTAGCCGAGCACGTCGCATCGGAAACCCGCCGGTTGCTACCTTGGGCGCTAGCGGTTGCTGTGGTGCTCCTGGCAATGATCTTTCGGAGCTGGGTTGGCGTGCTTGGACCATTGCTGGGAGCGGGCTTGGCGGTGCTTTGGACCCGGGGCCTCATGGCCCTCACCGGCTTGGAACCGAACGCCTTCGCCCCCGCGCTCTTCCTCCTAGTCGGGTTGATGGCGGTATCCCACGCCGTACATTTGCTTGCTTGCCACCGGAAAAAAGCCGGGGCGGGCGCGGCACCCTCCGTTGCCGCCCGGGAAGCACTCGTGGAAAAGGCCGGGCCCTGTGGAATCACCAGCCTGACCACCGCCTTGGTCTTCGCCGGGTTGTCCCTGACGGGAATCCCGTTGGTTGCGAACTTCGGACTGGCCGTGGGTCTTGGTTCCCTCTCGGCATGGGGCGTAACCCTGTTGCTTGCTCCTCCAACCTTGTCCCGGTTTCGTCAACCGGCCAAAAGTCAGGCTCCATCCGACCCCTGGTTTTCCTTGAGCGAATGGACGCACCGCCGTTCCGTCCCTTTGCTTGTCGCCTTCGCGGGCTTGACCATGCTGTTTGCCATCGGCGCGATGCGCGTCCGTGTGAATTCCCCCCTGCTTGCCGATCTCTCATTCGATCATCCCGTCAGGCAAGCCAATGACCTGCTGGAAAAAAGGCTCGGTGGCACCATCCCGCTCGACCTGCTCGTCCCTCCGCCAACCGGGCCCTCCATCACCGCCTATGCCCCCGAGCGGATGAGCCAGGTGGAAGCCCTTGCTGCCGACCTGCGCGAGTTGCCCGGCATACTTTCCGTCTCCTCGCCTACCGATCTGCTTAGACAATTGCACCCCTTGCTCGAAAACGTACCGGCCGAGGATGCGCTCATGCTTATGCCCTCCGCCCTCTTGCTTGTTCCGGAACAGGTCCATCACTGGGTGGACGAACAGGATCAAATCATGCGCCTGAGCCTCCGCATGGCCAATATCGATACCGCCGATGCCTTGGCCCTGTTTGAAACCATCCGCGAAAAATATGCCGCTCGCCTGGGGACCGAAAACCCGCCCGTACTTACTGGCCAAGGATACCTCGGGCAACGGGTCAACCACCAGCTGGTCGAACATTTCCTTCACAGCTTCTGGGTCGGTCTCGTCCTTGTACTATTGGTGCTTGCCGTGGCTCTGCGCAGCTCGAGGCTGGCCCTGGGCGGACTGTTGCCCAACTTGTTCCCCCTGGTCGTGGTGGTCGGGGTGATGGGGTTTGCGGGTATCGAATTGCGTTACACCTCGGCCTTGGCAATCACGGTCGTATTCGGCTTGGCGGTGGACGATACCATTCACGTTCTTAGCGAAATGCGGGCTAACCGGGCGTCCCCTGATCCCATGGGCGCCGCCCTGGCGTGCGCAGGATCGGGCGTGGTGTGGACATCCGTGGCCCTGGCCGGGTGCTTCGGTGTGCTCCTGGCAAGCGATTTTCTGCCAAATCGGGTACTTGGCGGTTTGTTGGCTCTGGCCGCAGGCGCAGCGGTACTGGCCGATTTGGTCATGCTTCCCGCCATCGTGTATTTTACCGGTCTCGTGAAACCGTCTCATTCGGAAGATTTGCCCCCCCCGGGAACGAATCTCCCCTTAGAGGAAAGGAACTTCCCCTCAGCGTAAAATGAAAGCGTTTTCCAAAAACCCAATGCGATGGATCGTTTCGCTGGCCTTTCTTGGCGTGGTCGTATCTTCAACGGCTTCCGAATTGGCCGAGGGAATGGGTGAGCGGGAATATAACGCCGCCGGCATTGCCATCAATGACACCCTGCATGACCTCGGGCATCACATGGAGGAGGAGAATGCCTCTTGGCCCGAAGTCTTGCATCCTGACTTTACCGGTTGGCAACTTGGTGAACGCCCTCGGCCCGATGCCGATCCTTACGGCTTACTCGTGGGCGAATGGGGCACGGCGGGATCGATCCTGGAAACGCCGGGAACCACGGCTGCCTGGTTCGGGGAATGGCGGGAGGAATATTCCAACGTAGACTCCTGGGTTTTCAAGTTATACGAGATTCGATCCATCGATCGTGACGGAGTGGTGGAAGCGGATTTTCGCTTTGAGGTTCACGGTCGCAGACTCACTGGGGAACAGGCTAATGAGCGCGGAATGTTTCGGGGGCGCTTCGCAAAGGCCGCGGAGCGCTACCTTGTTCTCTCGGCCACGCTTTCCGGAGCCCGCTTGAGCGCCGGGCCCGGTTCCTTGTTCCGGGAAAGCGCAAAGAAGGCCGGCATCGATTATTTCGGGCATCCCGATCCGCGCTTGTTGCCACCAAGCGATCTTAAGTTCCAGACCAGCCGTCATGCCATCGGGGGCGTCTCCGCGGGTGACCTCAATGCGGACGGATGGGACGACCTTGTATTTTGCGGAGGCGGGGAACTGGAACTGTACCTGAACGAACAGGATGGCACCTTCCGCAAGGCTACGGAAGAGTGGGGCCTGTCCGGGATACGCCATGCCACCGCGACACTGCTGGTTGATTTGGACAACGACGGGGATGCGGACTTGTACGTGGGCGTGTTTTTCGGTCCCAATCGGCTTTATCGCAATGACGGAAACGCCTTTGTCGAGGTCACCGGGCATTCCGGACTGGCCGAGGATGACCTGACCAGTTGCCTTTGTGCCCTGGATGCCAATGGAGACGGTCTGCTCGACCTGTACGTCGGGCGCTTTCTTGACTCACTAAAGGAAGTTCCCCGCATGATTCACTATACGCGCAACGGCGAGCCCAACCGGCTCTATCTGGGCAAGGGGGACCTGACCTTTCTGGACGCGAGCGCTTCCTCCGGGGCGGACGATCCCGGGCTGACCCTTGGCATCGCCGCGGGCGATTACGATGGAGACGGGGACCAGGACATCTACCTGGCCAATGACTTTGGCCGCAACGCGCTCTTGCGCAACCGTGGGGACGGTACCTTCGAGGACGTTGCGAAGGAAGCGGGCGCCCTCGCGGTTTCCGCCGGGATGAGCGCCGCGATGGGCGATTACGATAACGATGGCCTGCTCGACCTGTACGTCTCGAGCATCCGTTCCAACCAGCGCTGGTTCTCCCAGGACCTCAATGTTCGAAGCTACGTCATGAACCTTGTGCAGAGCGAGCGCCGGGTTAGTGTGCAAGGTACGTTTCTCGACCTCCGCCGCCATCTAGGGGACGACTGGGCGCGTGTGGGCCAGCGTGCCTTGGCCGGAAACTACCTCTTGCGCAATCTGGGTGACGGAACCTTTGCCGATCAAAGCGAGGTGTCCGGGACCCGTCTAAACGGGTGGTATTGGGGGAGTGGATTTCTCGACTTGGACAATGACGGCTGGCTTGATCTCTATGCCGTGAATGGCTGGATCAGCGGAAAGCGCAA
>JABHOU010000321.1 GCA_018695085.1 Opitutia bacterium
CATTCAACTGGGCAAGGGGTAGCTCGTGTATGGCTCCTTCCAGTTCGACCGTCAGGTTGTCCCCCACGAACTTGACTATTCTTGCCCGAATGGTGCGGCCTTTTTTATCTGTCCAGTCAAGAAAGTCGTTTCGTTCTTCCTTTTTTGCACCCTGTCCAGCACGCAAGGAAAGGAGTACCTCATCGGGTGTCCCGATGAAAAGAATCGTACGAAGTTTAGCCTGCGACTGCGGACTAAGATCCGTCGATCGAATCATTGATTGCGCCCCTTGAAGCCTGACCGTGACAGCCTTGTCGTCGGCCTTGACGAAACTAGCCCTTATGATCCTGCCTTGGGCGTCCGTCCACTGGTGGATGTCGTTCACCGCAAATCCTTGCAAGCCCATGAGGGCGGCTAGGGTTATGCAAATCAACAGGTGTAAAGGGCGATTCATGACCATGGACTTGAAAATCCAACATCTATGCCGAAATGATAGCAATAAAATTAAAGAAGATCGGGGGGGGCATGCCGATTCTTTGAATTGAATCTTGCCATGGCAGGAGCTACAATGTCTGCCTAGGTAGAACTCAAGACTGCGCTCTTGAAATGTCCTTCGTTGAGGTCGACCCGTTCGGGGCGTCCTTTGTGCATGTAAACGACTTCGGTATGATCGAGACCGAGCAGGCCGAGGATGGTGGCATGCAGATCGTGCACGTGAATCTTGTCTTTCACGGCATGCAGACCGAGGTCGTCGGTTTCGCCGATGACCTGTCCCCCTTTTACGCCTCCCCCAGCCATCCACATGGTGAAGCCGGTCGGATTGTGGTCGCGCCCGTCTCCTTTCTCGCTCATCGGTGTGCGTCCGAATTCTCCACCCCAGACGACCAATGTCTCGTCCAAAAGGCCGCGGGCCTTGAGGTCGGTAATGAGACCGACGATGGGATGATCGACTTGTTGGCAAAGCTTGGAATGGTTGCTCTCCATCTTGGTATGACTGTCCCATTTGCTACCGGCTCCATGGTAAAGCTGAACGAAGCGAACCCCGCGCTCGACCAACCGCCGGGCAAGCAGGCACTGCTGTCCGAAGACCTTGGTGTCTCCTTGATCCAGCCCGTAAAGGGCCTTTGTCGCTGCGGACTCCTTATCCAGGTCGACCGATTCGGGGGCGTGCATCTGCATGTTGGCGGCCAACTCATAACTGCGGATGCGGGCTTCCAGTTCGGTGTTGGATTCCCGGCCCTGCAGATGGCGCTGGTTCAAACTCTGCAAAAAGGACAGCTTGAGGGCTTCGGCTTGCTCGATTTTGGAGGCTCTTGATTTTAGGTTGGCGATTGGCTCGGGTCCATTTTCCAGGAGCACGCCCTGATGAGTTGCAGGCATGAACCCGTTGCCCCAGCATCTTGTCCCGTTGACCACCATGGCGCTGGTGTCCTTGATGACGACGAAGCCGGGGAGACTTTGGTTTTCTGTACCCAAGCCGTAGGATACCCAAGAACCAAGAGAGGGGCGTCCTCCGAAGACCGAACCGGTGTTCATTTGGCAGACTCCACCGGCATGATTGATGCCGTCGGAAACGCAGGAACGGATGACGCAGAGTTCATCTGCAATTCGGCTGTGGTTCGGTAACCAGTCGGAAATCCAAAGACCACTTTCGCCATGCTGTTTCCATGCTCTCTTGGATTCAAGCAGGGGAGAATTTACTTCCCCCATCGCGGTGACGGGGCGGTCGAAGCTTTCGGGGAGGGGTTTCCCGGCTAATTTGTTGAGCAAGGGCTTGGGATCGAAAAGATCGAGATGGCTGGGGCCACCTTCCATGAAAAGAAAGATAACATTCTTCGCCTTTCCCCAGTTATGGGGAATCTTCGGAAGCGTGGGGTTGTTCGAAGCACGGGCAAGCAGAGGCTCGTTGGTAAGTGCGGAGAGTGCAACAGCTCCAAAGCCGGCCCCGGCGGCATTGAGAAAATGACGGCGGTTGAATGGTTGATCGATTCGGAAGCAGGCCATGATTAATGAAGATAAAGAAACTCGTTGGAAGTAAGTATGACATGGCACAGAGCGGCCAATGCTTCGGTTTGAGGAGAGGAAGATTTTTTGGGTGTGGTTCGTGGAAGAAAGCCTTTGTTTTGCAAAAGCTGCCTGGGAGAGGTGGCAAAGTTCAAATCCAGTTTAAAACCCTCTTGATCTGATGATTTGTTTTTTTCCGAAATAAGAAAGTGTTTCTGAGTAATTGCAGGAGAAGAAACGCGTAGATGCTTTATATTTCCATTCCAGAAATGTTGCCCATTGGAACGCCCTCCAAGAAATAATTCATCGGTCGGTATTGATTTAAGTGCAATAATGTCATGTTCGACACGAGCTTCCTGAATTTGTGAATCCGGAGTTTCGAGATCTTTCCAAACAAAATGAACATGGGAATCACTCTTGGGACTCAGTGTGACGGAGCAGGAAAGATAATGGGTTTTACCCAAGGGAATCTGCAAATTCGAGTCAATCACACGATAAATGGTATCACCCCCGATATTTTCACCGATTAATTGCATGATAAAATTTCGAGGTTCATAGGCGGACTTGGCACTGGTGATTCCGAAAGTCCATCCTGCTTTTTGGTGACTGCCCGACCATTGACTTAAGAGGGTATTCACATTGGCATTGGCGTGGATATGATCGAGGCGGGCAATGGCTTCGATGGTCCAACTGGTTCCCAGTTCAATTCCTTTCTTTTTGTAAATATTGGGGGTGTTTTTTTCGTAAAGGCTAAGGTGCTCAATCGATTCATTGACTTTGGGTTTGATTGATTGGGGCTCTTTGCTTGGCTTTGGCTTTTTCAACCACTGATCGATGAAGCTTTGGGATAATTCGATTTCGGCTTGGGTGACAGGGCGACCATAGGCGGCCTTGAAGATTCCCCCAATGGAGGATTCAAGGGTTTGGTGTGTCGAGAATTTCTTGGCCATGGCCCGGGCTCGGGCATGAGGCCACGGGTTGTTGCGCAAAAGAAGGGCCTGAGTCGAGGTGGTCGTATTGAGCCTCTCCGAGGCCGATGAGAAACCTGCAGGGGCATCGAAGGCGGCAAGGATGGAGTCAGGTGAATTTCTCCTTTTCTTAAGGTAGACACTCCGGTGGGGGGAATTGCCGTCTACTGAGGACCCTCCTGTTTTGGGCTTCAATTCGCCGGAAGAGGCCAGCATGGCATCCCGGATTTGTTCGGCGGAGAGCCGTTGTGGAGGGAAGCGCCAGAGAAGACGGTTTTCGGGGTCTAGGGTGTTTTCTTTTTCCGAGGGCTCGCGACGGGCGGTCTGCCCATAGGTATCACTGAGCATGATCCTTCGGTGAAGAGCTTTGAGTTTCCAACCGTCTTGGACGAAGGAGGTGGCCAACCAATCCA
>JABHOU010000648.1 GCA_018695085.1 Opitutia bacterium
CCTGGTGAAATTGAGAGTGCTCACAACGTCGATGTTTTGTGCGAAGTGAAAAGTCGCAATTCAGCAGGCGTCAATATTCTCGAAATCGTTCCAGAAGGTAGCCAAGTTGAAAAGGGAGACTTTCTAGTCCGTTTGGATGATTCCGCATTGCAAAAAGATTTGCTTACCCAACGTATAGACGTTCATCAGGCAAAAGCTTTGCTGGTGCAAGCGGAGGCCGATTACGAGGCGGCCAAACTTGCTATGGACGAGTACCTTTCTGGTTCCTACCGACAAGACCTTGAACAACTTGAGGGTGCGGTGTTCGTTGCTCGAGAAAACTTGCGTCGAGCCCAAGAATATCATGACTACAGCCAGAAATTAGCGGTCAAGGGCTACATTTCCGAGACGCAACTGGAGGCCGATTCCTTTGCGGTGGAAAAGTCCCGAAAGGATCTTGATCTTTCATTGACCAAGCTCGATGTGCTAAAGGTCCATTCCCGTAAGGCTAAGGTCAATGATCTCAATGCTTCCATTCAAACCGCGGAAGCTCGTCTGCTTTCACGCCGCAACTCCTACGAACTTGAGGTAGCGCAGGAAGCCGAGATCGAGGAGCAGATATCGAAGTGCCTGATAAAGGCTCCTGCCTCTGGCGAAGTTACCTATGCTAATCGAAATACTTCTTCGTCTTCTTCTTCCGACGGTATCCTGATCGAGGAGGGACGACCGGTGCGTGAGCGCCAAGCTATTATTCGCCTTCCGGATCCCTCCAATATGAGGGTTTTAGCCAAGGTGAACGAAAGCAGGATTGAGCAAGTGAAACTTGGTATGCCAGTCGAAATATCCATTTTCGCAGCTCGCGAACTTGTTTTACGTGGTTATGTTGAGAAAGTGGGCGAATATCCAATCCCTTCTGCCAGTCGTTATACTGCCCACATCAAGGAGTACGCTACAGAGGTTCTCATCGAGAATCCCCCCAAGGGTCTTCGACCTGGCATGACTGCAAAGGTCAGGGTTCTGGTTGAGCAAATTCCAAGTGCGCTGCAGGTTCCTCTCCACGCCGTGCTTCGTGTGAAAGGGGCATCTTATTGTCTTGTTGTCGACGAATCCGGTAACCTGCAGGCAAGGGTTGTTCGGCTAGGTTCAGCCAATGACTCCAGTACTGTTGTTGAATCCGGCTTGAGTGAAGGCGAACAGCTAGTGGTGAACGCCCGCGAGTTTCGTGACATTGTTACCTTTCCTGCTAATCCTTCGGGAGAGCAAGGTATTGCTCAGGCTATCCCGGAAACCGACTTAATCGCTCATTGATTTGTTGCGGGACGAGAACCCGCGTTTCCAGCTTGATATGTCCGAGCCGCAATTTGCCATACGCGTAAGTAAGCTTTGTCGCTTTTATCAAGTGGGCGAGCAGGAAGTTCGTGCTCTTGATTGTATCGATCTCGACGTGCCGGCTGGAGATTATGTTGCGATTATGGGACCTTCGGGATCGGGCAAGAGCACTCTTTTGAATCAGCTGGGTTGCTTGGATCGCCCGACGTCTGGAGATTACCACTTGGAGGGCGAGGACGTGACCAAGCTTTCGGATGACGCCCTGTCGGATATACGGGGACGACGTATCGGATTCGTCTTTCAATCTTACAATTTGATTCCCTATCTCGACATACTCGAAAATATTCGCATGCCTCGTTCCTATTCTCGCAAGGTGGGTCAGGACTCTGATGCACCTGCCGAGTTGGCTGATGCCGTTGGTTTGGGAGACCGCTTCGATCATCGTCCCCAACAGCTTTCGGGAGGTCAACAGCAGCGCGTGGGGATTGCCAGAGCTCTAGTGAACGATCCCGTTTTTATTTTGGCCGACGAACCAACTGGCAATCTTGATACCCAGACCACTAAGGAGATTCTCGATCTACTCGATCGTTTGAATGATGAGGGGAAGACCATTGTGCTGGTAACCCACGAGAATGAGGTCGCCGACCGGGCTCGTCGAGTGGTCAAAATGAAGGACGGTCGGATTGAGTCGGACGAGCGTCATCGCCCTGTTCCCAATGCGGAGAATCTTCGAGAAACAAATGCAGGCACTAGACAAACTCTCGGTATGTTTTCCTTTCGACGATTGCGAAGAGCTTGGCGAAACCTAGGCAAGGTAGCGCTTCTAAGTATGCTCACGCATCCCATGCGATCCGCTCTCACTGCTCTCGGAGTATTCATTGGCGTAGCCAGTGTAGTATGGCTCTTGGCCATAGGTGAGGGCATTGCCGCTCGTGCCGAGGCGGAGATTCGCGATCTTGGGGCTAACAACTTAATCGTTTCATCACTTAGACCTCCCGATGAAGAGAGAAAGTCTAAGGGAAAGTATTTTTACTCCTATGGGCTGACGGAAAAGGATTTGGAAAAGATTCTTCAAACGGTTCCTGGAATTAGCGTGGTCTATCCGACAAGGGAACTGAATGGTCGTCATGTTTTTACTAAAGATGGCAAAAGTCGTACAGAAATCTTGGGCTGCCTCCCCAATTTCTGCGACCTTCATCACTTGCAGGTAACTCAGGGTCGTTTTTTGTCTGAGGAGGATAACGCAAAGCAATCGGAGGTTTGCGTTCTGTCCGCCAATGTATCTCAAAAACTGTTTCCTTTCGGAGATTGCGTGGGGAAGTCCGTAAATGTACTGGGGAATCTTTACGTCGTAGTTGGTGAAGTGGGAAAGAGGATGGATTTGAACGACAATGATCGACTCGGTTTTCGCGAGGAATTTTCGGATAATGTTTATGTGCCAATCGAGACGGTGTGGGCTAAGGTTTTCGATTACTATTATCGAGGTTACGATGGTTCAAATATGTATTCCAAGGTCACGTTCACCATGGAGGATACGGACAAGATCTTTGCCGTGGCTGAACTTCTGGAGAATATTCTCGAGACGGACCATGGAATTAAGGATTTTCAGATTGCCGTTCCTTTGGAGTTGATGGAACAGGCGGAAAAAGCTCGTCTGACTTTTGTCGCCCTCATGGGAATCGTGGCTGCAATCTCATTGTTGGTCGGAGGCATCGGAATCATGAACATCATGCTGGCCACAGTTACCGAGCGAACTCGCGAAATCGGTATTCGTCGCGCATTAGGGGCTCGACGGCGAGACGTTACGCAGCAGTTTCTCGTCGAGACCATCGCTCTCACTGCAACTGGCGGTCTGCTTGGCTTGCTCGCCGGCTTCCTTTGCGAACCTGCCTACTCCATGCTACTGACCAACCTTGAATCATTCGCACCCGAAACCTATGGCTCGCTTCCCGCAGCCATGAAGGAAATGACTCCGTCTCTGGTGTTTTGGTCTTTTCCACTTG
Organism: Opitutia bacterium; assembly: GCA_018695085.1. Lineage (GTDB taxonomy): Bacteria > Verrucomicrobiota > Verrucomicrobiia > Opitutales > Seribacteraceae. The sequence continues at coordinate 3,312 of JABHOU010000648.1, forward strand.
TTTTCGGAATTGCCGTTGCTACGGGAGTGCTCTTCGGTCTCTATCCGGCTCGCAAGGCTGCTGCCATGAACCCTGTGGACGCTCTCCGCCATGTTGCCTGAACGCCCCGTAGTTGTTCTTTGCAAAAGCTTTGTATTCTTAGTTCTCCTCTAATGTTCAGCTTCCGCGACTTTGGGATTGGTATTCTTTTGTCCTTATTTTTCGTTTCTTCTGTCTTTGGGGCGATAAGTTCGGAGTCCTCCAAACGAAAAGTGGAAGAGCTGGGCGGTGATTTATTTTTTGTAAAGGGCAAGGCTGTTGAGATAGTTTTGAACAAGACACAGGTCGAGGACAAGGATTTGGCCTTGCTTTTAGCCTTTCCCGACCTGAAGGACCTTTCCCTTGAAAATACTCGTGCCGGGGACGCTGGCATGGCTAATGTGGCAAAGCTTCCCAAGCTTGAGTGGCTAAATCTTTATCGAACTTGGGTCGGCGACGAAGGCGCGAGGAATTTGGCCGATTCGAAATCCTTGAAGATGCTTCCCATGGGGGAGACGAACTTGACGGACAAGGGACTCGTTCACCTTTCCCGTATGAGACAGCTTACTTATTTGGGGCTACGAGGAAACGATGTGACGGACAAGGGTGCTGTTCATCTTGGCAAATTGATCAAGCTCGAAGGATTGTATTTGGGGGAGACTGGGGTCACGGATGTCGGTGTTCGCGAGCTGCTCTCTTTAAAAAAGCTTAAAAAGCTATGGCTGCACGATCTGCCGATAACCGACGATTCCGTTGTCACTCTTTCCCAAATGAAAAGTCTCCGAGAAATTCATATTTATGCCACCAAGATTTCGGCTGAAGGGGTTCGCAGCCTCCAATCCGTCTTGACCGAATGCAAAGTGATTCATGAGTCGATTACGAATTGAAACTTTTATCCTCTCAAGGCATTTTCGTTAAATAACTTCAATTTATCATGACCTGCAAAATTCTTATGAGCGCCATCGCTTTGTCCATAGCTTCTTTGCTTAATGCCGATGAGAAACCTTGTTGGGTTTATCTTGGAGCCTACGCCAAGGGAGAAGATCAAGGCATTACCCTCTGTAAGCTTGACCGCATGAAAGGCAAGTTGGAGAAGGTCAAGGTTTTCGGCGGTCATCGAAATCCTGCTTTTCTAGAGATTCATCCATCGGGAGATTTTCTCTATGCGGTAAACGAAATCAAGGATTTCAAAGGGGAAACTTCAGGCTCGGTGACTGCTTTTTCCGTGGATGCCAAGACCGGAAACCTAAAGCAAATCAATCAGGTCTCTTCGCGTGGGGGCGGGGCTTGTCACCTTACTATAGACGCCTATGGCAAGGCTGCTCTTGTGGCGAACTACGGCGGTGGCAGCGTGGCTTCTTTCCGCATTGGTGAAGACGGAACCTTGAGCGAAGCGGTGTCCTTCATTCAGCACGAAGGTTCGAGCGTGGACGAGCGTCGACAAAAGGGCCCGCACGCACACTCCATCAACGTCGATCCGGCCAACAAACGGGCTTACTGCGCCGACCTTGGTCTAGACAAGGTGCTCGTTTACAAGGTGAACAAGAAGGGGAAGCTGAAGGCGAATGATCCTCCCTTCGCTAAAACGCAGCCCGGAGGCGGACCTCGCCACCTGAACTTTCATCCATCCGGCAAGTTCGCCTATGTTAACCTCGAGATGACCTCCAAGGTGACCGTCTTTGCTCACGATGGAAAAACGGGCGCCTTGAACGAAATCCAAACCGTCTCCACGCTACCAAAGGATTTTACGGGTAACAACAGCACCGCCGAAATTCGCGTCCATCCGAATGGCAAATTCGTTTACTGCTCCAATCGAGGTCACGACAGCATTGCCGTGTTCGCAATCGACGAAAAGTCCGGCAAGCTTACCCTTGTCGAACGCGAACCATCCGGTGGAAAGACTCCCCGCAATTTCTGTATCGACCCTTCAGGAGCTTTTCTACTCGTCGCTAACCAGAATACGAACAATGTCGTCGTTTTTCGTATTGATCGTAATACGGGTTCTTTGTCTCCCACCGGCAGTTCGATCGAAAGCCCGAAACCCGTCTGCGTGCGTTTCGTAGAGGTGCAATAGCACCCCTTCCTTATTACTTTCTTTTCGATAGACGATTGTGGTTGCATTTTGATAATGGATTCTCATTAAGGGCGAGGTGATTTGTACAAAGGCAATATTAGTTGGTTGTATTTTCTTGTTGGCGCCGTTTTTAGCCATAGGGAAAAAGGAGCAGTCGCCAGATGAATTGACTCCCATGGTATTGGTGGAAACGCGTTCGCCGCGTTCCTTGTCTGAGACTTCGCCATGGGTGACGGTTCTTTCTGGTGAAGACTTGGAACGCCGTCAAATCCACTCCGTGGCGGATGCCTTACGAACGGTGCCCGGAATGGCAGTGGTACGTTCGGGTCAGGCGGGGGCTCAGGTCTCATTGCATAGTCGTGGATCCGAGAGCAACCACGTCACCTTTCTTCTTGAAGGGCGCAAGCTGAACGGCGGTTTCTCGGGATTGTATAACTTAGGTCAACTTAGCCTGACCGGATTGTCAGGCGTGGAGGTGTTGCGGGGTTCTTCATCAACCCTTTATGGTGGCGAGGGGATCGGCGGGGCGGTGATGCTTCGGAGCGGACAGGTTCCAGAGAATGGAGTTTTGTCTAACGTAGGTCTTAGTGGAGGTTCATTTGGAACTCTTCGTGGAAATCTCCAAACCACTTTCCGTGAAGGAGACTGGAACGGGAACATAGGCCTTTCGGGGACGACTACGGAGAATGATCGTCCGAATGCAGGATATTGGAATCATTCCAGTGCACTCAGACTAGAAAGAACGCTTTCCGAAGAGTGGTCCATTGATTTCTTGAGCATGGGTTACCGAACGGACCTTGGCTTGCCTAGTGCTACTCACTCGGTCACTCCGACCGACTGTCAAAATACCACGCAGTATCTGTTGTCTCCCGGCATTTCGGGCGAAGGTGATGCTTGGCGTTTTCAAAGTCATTACTCCTTCATTAAGGACGATTTGGAGTACCTCAGTCCGACTTACGAAACCCGCTCATGGACGGAGCAAGAAGAGATTGAATCTCAATTCGAATGGGAATGGAACGAATCCTTATCCGTAACCTTAGGGGCTTCCTACGCAACTCAGCGTTATTTACAAGATGGGTACAGTGCCTTCTCTACACCTCCTACTACTTGGAGGGAGGGCGACGGTTGGGAAAAGGTGAGTGGATTCGGTTTGCTGCGCTATGTTCCATCCTCCGCTTTCGAGCTGTCTGGCGGTATGCGTGCCGAAGACTATTCGGACTATGGCAGTCCGATCACTTGGACTCTTTTTTCAAAGAGAATTCTGACGGGAAGCGTGAGTTTATTTGGCCGCTACTCCACTGGTTTTTCCCCTCCAACTGCTCTGGAACTGTATGGTATGGGACCTTCCCATGCGGGAAATTCGAACCTCAAGCCCGAGGAATCGGAAGGATGGGAGTTGGGTCTTCTTTTCGGCAACGATCGGAGCGACGGCGAAGTGCGTTTTACTTATTTCGAAAATCGAATCAAAAACCTTATACAAACCCCTGTCTTCGGGAACCCACCCGAAAACTTGAACAGCTCAAGAATGAACGGCGTGGAAATGTCTTTTGTTTGGTTGTTTGGAGAGGAGTGGGAACTCCATGGAAGTTATGCGTACCTAGATGCCTTGAATGAAGATAGTGGGGAAGGTTTTTTGGATAGAAGACCTAAGCATTCGGGTTCGATTGGTCTTGAGCATTCTGACGAATCCACAGTCGTCGGGGTCGAAATGGTCTTCCGGGGCGATACAAGAGAAAAGAACTGGGATGGGGTTTCTCCTTCTTATGGTTCGTGGATTAAAGCAGACGATTATGCTGTCGCTCGACTGTACGCCGAACACGAGTTGAAGGAAGATCTTAGCCTCTTCGGTCGCATCGAAAATCTTTTCGACGAGGAATACGAAGAGGTGGACGGTTACCCCGCCTTGGGCATCGGGGCGTTCGGAGGATTGCGTTATTCGTTCTGACCCGAGCAGTCCGGGCAAAACCCATATAGAATGAATTCGCCCCCTGTTGCTACGAATCCGGAGGGGAGTTCGAAATCAGGCAACTCATCCGCTTGAGGTAGGTCTAGGGCAAAAAGCTTGTCGCAGCTGCGACAAGTGAAATGCGTCTTTTCTTGACCGTCTACCCATTCGTAGCGAGTTGGCTGTCCGGGGTAGTCAACGCCCACGACTACCGAATCATCGGCAAGAGCTTTCACATGCCTGTAAGTTGTGGCCAGACCGAGATTTGAAATCTCTCTCATGGCGGCGGTATGTATTTCCGTAGGAGTCAAAGGTCTCTTTGCTTGGCGGATCGTCTCCGATATAAGCGTCCCTTGACGTGTCTTTCGAGCCATGGTCTCCAGCTTTTTTAAAGAGGGCTTACTTGCCTTCCTTTTTGAGTGCTTTTTTTGTGAGTCTTTTAAGCTCCTTAACGTCGGGCTTGATTTCGGCTAGAACTTCAGGTTCCATACGATCGATAAAGAGAATACCTGCCAGATGGTCGGTTTCGTGTTGGATGCAACGGGAGAGGAGCCCATCGCATTCGAGGGA
>JABHOU010000354.1 GCA_018695085.1 Opitutia bacterium
AGGGAAATGAATTTGGAAGGCTTCAAGGATATCTTCTTTTGGGAGTACTTGCATCGAGTTCTCGGCCGTTTCGTGGGATTGCTTTGCCTGTTGCCTTATCTGTGGTTTCTTTGGCGTAAAGGTTTGAGCAGTCCCTTGCGTATTAAAGGATTGGTTTTGGTTTTGTTAGTCGGGATGCAGGGACTCATGGGGTGGTATATGGTCAAGAGCGGACTGGTTCGAAATCCCGAGGTCAGTCACTTCCGATTGGCTGCCCATTTGGGATTGGCTTTTGCCGTGTTCGGCCTTGCCTGGTGGATGATTCTCGGGTTGACCGATCAAGAAACGCCGGGAGACGATTCCTTGAGGTATCGTCCCGCAATCCTCTGCTTGCTCTCCTTGTTCTGTTTTCAAGTCGTCTACGGGGCCTTCGTTTCCGGAATGAAAGCCGGTTACGGATTCAATACTTTTCCCAAAATGGGAGAGGATTGGATGCCTCGCGCCTTGTTCGGGCTTTCCCCCTTTTGGGAAAACTTTGTTTCGGACAAGTTTTCCGTTCAGTTCGTCCACCGTTGGTTGGGAACGATTCTGGCGATTTCAACGGCTGTTTTTGCTCGGTTCGCCTTGCGTTCGGGAACCTTGAACGAATTGCAAGCTCGTCGATTCTTCCGCCTGCTGCTCCTTGTCTTCGCTCAGTTTTGCCTTGGGGTTTTGACTATTCTCTTTTTGGTGGAGATGCCGATTCTACTGCCCGTCATTCATCAACTGGTAGCCCTCTTCCTGTTTGGAGCTTTTCTGTCTGCCGTACATTCCTTGCGAAGGTCTCCGTGAAGACTTTCTTGAGGGGCTCTGCCTTTGGCTTGGCGGACTTGTTCCTTCAGGACCACCCCAGCCATTCCTTCAGAGTTGCAACGTCTTTTCTGATGGCTTTGACGTGCTCGGGCACGAGTTTCGGGTCTCGATGATTGATGTACTCTTCGTGCAGGTTAACCGGCCCTTCGAATCCGCTCTTCAACAGTTCTCGGGGATATTTTCGGTCGACAATCCCTTCCGATAACGGGCAGTTCTTGCGCTTGTTGTTCTCCCAACGAAAACTTTTTACGTAAAGGGCCCCGATGCGTGGTCGCATCAATTTCGCTTGAATCGGCCAGGAACGAGTTCCTTCGGCAGTCATGTGAGCCATGTCCAAACCGACGGCAACATACCTTGGGTCATATTTAGCGAATAGTTCGCGCAGGTCCCATAGCGGGGCTCCTACGTAGTTGCTTCCGGAATGATTTTGATAAATGGCTTGGATTCCCAGTTCCTTGTTGAGAGCAACCAGATTGTCCAGCGTCGGGCGAAGTTCGTTAAGTTGTTTGTCGATCGGGCGTTTCAAGTCGTACTTGTAATAGGCCATTCGGTATCGCTTTACGCCAAGCTTTGCGGCTATCTGTAATTGTTGGATGTTGAGTTTGTCGTCCGCATTGTTGATCCCCGAGGCCATGATGGTCAGTTCGAGCTTCCGTTTCCGTAGGACCTCGACCATTTTCGGGAGTTCGTCAGGTACCTGCTCGGGGGTGATGTGACCGCCGGGTCGTATGGTGCCCTCTATTCCATCGAAACCCAGATCGGCAATGATCTCAGCCATTTCATCATAGGAAAGAGATTGAAAGGGTTTAGTGAAAACGCAGAGAGGATTTCGCTCTCTACGAGCGGTCAAGGCGCTAACCGCCGGGATGGATGTGACTATCGATGATGCGATGAACGTTCGACGATTCATGGAATGGATGGATTTGAAAAAATGGCTGTTTTTGGTCTTTTCGTTAGTGATTTGTGAGAATGAAGAGTGACTAGGAATATTAACGCATGATCTTCTCCGGTTATATTGGTTCCACCAAGTCATACATTCTCTCTTTGCCAATAATCACAAGGAGGCGACAACTCTCAAATAGCTTTTATGAAATTTCTCAAGAAACATTGCATTTGATGCTTGTTGAATTTCAATTATTTTCCAAGCTGAGCTAATCTTTCTCATTTTCTCTACGCATGCAACCTTGCCTTACGTTTAATCTGCCATTGCTCTTTCTGCCTGCACGGTTGTTGTCTTCCTTGAAGTATTTGTTGGAAATGATCAGGACCTTCTCCAAAGTATTTGTCATTCTTTTTCTCGGGACTGCAACTGCGCTACCTCTTTCGCTAGAGGCAGCGGACGATCCCATTCTTGAACAGTACTTCATCGCCAATGCCGCCTATAATCGGAAACTCTACCCCGTCGCCGTTGAGCAGTATAAGCAATTTCTGCAAAAGAACGCTTCCCATCCTAAGGCCGACCTGGCCAGAAGAGGCCTAGCGATCAGCCTTTACGCGCTAAAGCTTTATGACAAGGCCATGCCGGAATTCGCTACGCTTTTGGCCAAGCCTAACCTGGAGAAGTCCATTAACCGTGAACGACTGATCATGCTCCAGAGCCAATGCATGCTGAACTCGGGCCGGAAAGAAGAGGCGCGGAAACTTTTTATCGCTCAGTTGAAAAACCTCAAGACCCCCTCCTTCAAGACCGCTGCACTAGCTGCCATTTGCGATGTATCCTTTGAAAAGTCGGAATGGGTCTTGGTTGTCGAGTGGACGGCCAAGCTGTCGGCTTCCAAGCCCAGTCCCACGCAGGCGGCGCGAGCCCTTTACCAGCGTGGTTTTGCATTCTATCAAACAAAAAAATATAAGGAGTCCGTTGATGCTCTCGCGAAGGTTTCCGGATTGGAGACTTCTCTCCAATGGAAAACGCTTTCCGCCTATCTTCTTGGCGAGTGCCACACGATATTGAAAGAATACGAGAAGGCAGAACCTGCCTTTGCTGCAGCTCTTCCCGGAATGTCCGGGAACGATGGCGCGGAGTGTCAATACCAACTGGGTTTTACTCGTTTTCGACTCAATAAATACGAGCTAGCGATACCGGATTTCGAAGCTTACCTGAAGCTGGCCAAACCCGATGATAAAGGCAAACCCGCTCCATATGTCGACGATGCCAAGTTCTATATTGCTCGCTCTCTGCTCGAACTCGAAGAGTATGGCAAGGCGGACAAGAAGTTTTCACCTCTGGCGATGGGCGATAGCCCCGTGACTGCAAAATCCAACCTTTGGTGGGCAAGGGTTTTCTCTAGGCGTCAGGACAACTTCGATCGATCCGCTCAAATCCTAGGTGAATACATCAAGCGTCTGGGTAACAAGGCGAATAAATTAACTATTATTGACGATATTCAGTTCGATTATGCCAATGCCTTGATGGGTAGCAAGTCTCCCGACTGGAAACTTGCCCAGACGGCACTGCAACAAATTGAGCACCGTCGTGTCTTCGGGCAAATGGCGGAGGTCATGGCGCAACGCGCCACCTGCCTGCACAAGCTGAAGGACTATGCTAATAGTTTCAACGCGGCAAACTCTTACCTTAAGGCTTTTTCCGATCATTCTCTCGCGGGAGATACTCGTTTTCTTCGTGGGGAGAATCTGTATCTGCTCAATCGCGGAGACGAAGCGGCCAAGGCATTCACGGAATTTATCAATGCGCACAAGGACCATGCCAACGTCTTTGTCGCTCGGATGCGCATTGCCCAGATCCATCACCTTGCCAAGCGTTGGCCTCAAGCTCTTGCCAGTGCGGGGCCATTGTTGGCCCAGAAGCCCGAAGGCCGGTTTTTCGCCCAATTGTCGTTTGTCGTAGGGGATTGCCATTTCCGGCAGGAAAAGTGGGAAACCTCGATTAAACCGCTTGAGGATTTCGTCGCCCGACTCGTCGAAATTAAGGAAAAGGGAAAGCCCAAGGTGACAGAGGGGCCCAACCTCGATACTGCGCTCATTCAATTGGCGGTCGCCTATGACCGTACTGGAAAAAGGGACTTGGCTCTCGGTCACTTGCTCACCCTCGTCGATCATTACCCCGC
>JABHOU010000605.1 GCA_018695085.1 Opitutia bacterium
CTTCGGTACGGGTGCTCTTGGCGATATGGCCTGTCACATCATGGACATGGCTTACTGGTCTTTAGATCTCAAGTATCCTGACTCCGTAGAGGCAAAGCAAGGCGGCAACACTAAGGAATCTGCACCCAACTGGTCTACGATCACTTATCAATTTCCAAAACGAGGCGATAATCCACCCGTAAAGCTCGTCTGGTACGATGGTCGCAAAAACAAACAGGCCAACCTACCCGATGCAGACGTGGCCGAAGGTGTAAACCTAAAGGGCTACGGATCTCTTCTTGTTGGTGATAAGGGTAAACTTTACTTCAATCGTGGTCGTACCAAATTCTTAGTCAAAGGGCGCGATGAAGACGAAGTGGCCCAAATCGAGAAAGATACCGCTATATCCGTTCCTCGTACCAAAGACGAAGATTTCGAATGGCTGGAAGGTATCAAGGGCGGTCCTACGCCGCTTTCCCATTTTGCCCATTCCGGACCTTTTACCGAGACGGTGCTTCTCGGTAATCTCGCTGTTCGTACTGGAAAGAAAATCGATTGGGACGGGCCCGCCATGAAGCCCAGTGTATCCGAGGCCGAGCAGTATGTCCGACGTGAGTACCGAAAAGGCTGGGCCCTGTAAGCGCCTGCTTGATTCCATTGGATAGACGGTTGGGGAAACCGATGTTGAAAAGGTTCTCCCAGTTGTTTTTGTCTATTTTTTATTTCTTGGGTGGCGTCTCGCTATTTGCATACGAACCCGAGGAGAGGTTCAGGCGACCTGTCGCCCTGGCATTGATGCAAAGCGGAACGCTTGTTGTGGCCAATCGTGACGCAGGTTCCGTTTCCCTTGTCAATCCTGCTGAGTTCGAGCTCGTGTTCGAGAGAAAAGTCGGGCAGAGGATGAGCGATGTCAAGGCCATCCCTGGCAGTCGATACTTGGTGGCTACGGATGAGGAAGCGAGTGAGCTGCTCTTGCTTGAAGCTTTGGAAGACGATGTGAGAATTATCCGCCGATCGGCTGCTCCTCATTCACCGGTCAGCGTTGCAGTCGCTAACTCCAAGGCTTTTGTCACGGTAGCTTCTCTTTGGTCCCGCCGAGTTAGTCTTTTTTATCTGGATCTCGATCTGGGGGAACTTCGCATCGACCGTTTCGTGGATCTTCCTTTCCCGCCTCGATTCCAATGGATGGATGAGACCGCTGAGAGGCTGGTCGTATGCGATGCCTTTGCCGACAAAGTTGCCATCCTCACTCTGCCTGATTTAAGATTACTCGCCATTCGTAAGCTGCCGGGACATAATGTGGGCGGAATTTCTTCCGATTCAAAAGGGGGACAGCTATTGTTTTCCCATCAAATTCTCAATCCATTTGCTCCTACTTTAAAACCTCGCGTTTTTTGGGGTGCCGTGATGAAGAACGGTCTCACCGGCGTGGAGTTTTCCGAACTCTTCGGAACGCTTCGCCATCCGCAAGGTCCCTTTGCTCGTCGTACCTTTTATCCGGTGGGAGTTAATGGCAACGGGGCGGGGGAACCCGGTCAAATCCTATTGACAAAGGCCGGTGTCGTTATCCTCGCTATTCGCGGTACTGGAGAAGTTGCGTTTGGCGATTCCCTAAGTGTCCCTTGGACTAGAATTTGCGTCGGGAAGCGACTTGTGGCAGGAGTTCTGAGTCAGGATGAGAAACAGGCCTACTTTGCTGATCAGTTCGGCGATTCCGTTCACGTCCTTGATGTTGAGACTCGATCCTTGGTCGATTCGATTTCCTTAGGTCCTACTCCAAAGCCCGGACTTCTGCAGAGAGGAGAAGCTCTTTTTCATGACTCAAACCTTTCCCTCGATGGGTGGTACAGTTGTAACAGTTGCCACACGGGAGGTCACACCAGCGGGCAATTAAATGATAATTTGGATGATCATACCATCGGAACGCCCAAGAGGATTCCTTCGCTCTTGGGAACTGCCGAGACTGGACCTTGGACATGGAACGGGCTTCAAGGTTCTCTTACCACCCAAGTTCGTCAAACTTTAGCTACCACTTTGCGTAATGGCGATCGCAAGGTGGGATTAGCCACTCACTTGGATGAGGAATCCCTCGTTACTTATCTTTTTACGTTACCACTACCGCCACCTCTTTCCGAAGCTCGTGAGGAACCTCATGATCCTGAAGTATTGCGAGGAAAACTTCTTTTCCACAAGCTTGGTTGTAACGAATGCCATCGCCCGCCCTTGCTCACTTCACCCGACGAATACGATGTGGGATTTGAGGACGAGTCGGGCTTGCGGAAGTTTAATCCACCCACCTTGCATGGGGTAAGTCAGCGTGACCACTTCTTTCACGATGGTTCCGCCGGTTCTCTGCAGGAAGTTCTTGATTCCGCCGGTCATCCCGATGGCGGCGGTCTCACATCTAGTCAAGTTGCCCGACTGGTTGCTTACCTGAGAACCTTGTAGTCGGACGAAGCCTCCTGGCATCCTTAGGAAAAGGGCTACGGTTGATTACAAAATAATGGGATTATTGTAATAGCTCTTGTCGATGCTTTTTGCTAAAAACTTTTCTGTTGGCCAAGCAAAGTTCGGCGAAAATGAATAATAATCAATCAGCGCATAGAGCATGCCCTTTTATTACCATGCGAGAACCTTTCCTTTTCTTCCGAGCTTTTTTACCTCTTTTTGTCCTTGTTTTTTGTGCGGGATTGTTGTCAGCGCAGCAACAGTACAGAACTTGGACTAGTGCCAATGGAGCTAAACTGCAGGCTCGAATGCTTGGGTTTGATGGTGCAAAGGTGACGATTGAACGAAGCGACAAGCAGAAGTTTGTTTTCCCCCTGAACTTGTTGTCATCGGTTGATCAAGCTTACGTAAGGCAGGTGGCAGGTCGCTTGACTCGGCCGAGTTCTCCTGTTTCACCCAGTCCCGGCAGCGGAGCAAGCCTGCCGATCTGGAGTCCGGCAGTTCGCGATGCTTGGTGGCAACGGCATTCGACCCCGCAGGCATGGGGCGAACAAGCTTCCGAAATATTGAAGCGACTTCAAGCCATATGGGGAAGTCGGCAGGAACGTTCTGCACGCGAGGGGCGAGACTTTTTCACTTGGTTTAAGCATTGGCGTTGGCTTAGCGTTTTTTCCAAGAGTCGACTTTGCCAGTCTAGTTCCAGCCTACAGGCAGCTTTTGTTTCGTTGGGAAGAAACGAGCCCGTTCGTGACGCTTTCCTACGTGCTTTGCATCCGGAGGATAATCAGCCGAAGGCTTTGGAACTATTCTTGTCGATCGCAGTTGATCATCCTTCCTTGATCGAACGTTATACTGCCCTCGCAGCTGCCTATGCGATTGTTTTTGATCAGCCTTTCCCTCGTAATTGGCCTCATCACCAAGTGCCCGGCAACGACGTTCCCGTTGTCTCGACAAAGGTTTCTACTCGTTTTGCAGAATTTGTGACTGCTGCCCAATCGCGCAAGCTGGAATACGATCCTGCTCAGCTTCCGGTTTCCGAATTGAAGTTCGTTGTGGACCATTTGCTCCCGAAGAGCGAACTGGAGTGGGCTCGCCTAAACGTAAAGCTGCGGCGCTCCACCTTTGATAAGGCATTCAAGTCCATTCAATATGACAAACCTCGTCTCTCTGGGGGCGTGTTCAGTTGGCCCAATGGGCCTTACACTCTTGCTTCCATTAGTGAACGGGGTGGCATTTGCGTAGACCAAGCCTATTTCAGCTCCATGAGTGGCAAGGCCAAGGGCATCCCCACATTGACTTTCGTAGGGCAGGGCAGTGGTGGCGGTCACGCTTGGTTCGGCTTCCTCAATGGACCTGGACGTTGGGAAACGGACTGCGGGCGTTACGAGAACCAGAATTACCCGGTAGGGAATGCTATCGATCCCCAGTTGTGGAAAAAAATAACCGATGACGAGTTGGGTGCGCTCGCTCGAGGAGAGAAGAACCTTACCGGCTTCAGAGGGAAGTCGGTCGATTATTTCGAATGGGCCTTGGTCAATCCTGATCAACCTTTTTTCCGTGAATCACTCCAGCGTGCTCGTACCCTTCATCCGGGTTTTGTCGATGTATGGACTCTGGAAGCGGAATGGGTGGAGGACCATATAAAGGATCCTCGCGAATTACGTAACTTCTGGGATGCTTGGGTAAAGGCTTTTGGGAATACCGTGGACTTGAAAATCGATGGCCAAAAAAAACTGGCTGATGCCTATGATGCGATGGGGA
>JABHOU010000377.1 GCA_018695085.1 Opitutia bacterium
CTCACGGGAGTGAAGCTCCTTCTTCTTTCTGCCTTCATTATTGCAGGCCTTCTCGTTCCTGCCGAAGAAGCAAACTTATCCACTCCCACCACCCTCGATTTTTCCGAACTCCTCGGAGGCGGGTTTGCTGTGTCGCTAATATATGTTTCCTATTCTTTCACGGGTTGGAATGCCGCCGTGTATGTGGCCGGGGAAACTCGCAATCCCTCTCGCACGCTACCCATCGCCCTCCTTTCCGGGGTAGCCGTGGTAACGGTGCTTTATCTTTCACTGAACTACGTATTTCTTCGCGTAACTCCCATGGAGGAAATTCGAGACCTTGAAAACAAGGAGAGTGTCGCGGCCCTCGGAGCACAATATGTATTTGGAGATCTCGGCAGTAATTGGCTCCGAGTCATCATCGCCGCCGGGCTTTTCTCTACGGTCGGGGCACTCATATTGACAGGTTCTCGCATCGCCACGTCAATCGGGGAAGATTATCCAGTCTTCGGTTTTCTCGCCAAACGCAACCAGCGAGGCGCCCCAATTCGAGCACTTCTTTTGATAGGGAGCGTGGCTCTTGCCCTAGTGGTCACATCCTCATTTGAAACTGTCCTCGTGTATATCGAATTCATAACGTTGATATTCACTTTCATGACTGCTGCCGGCGTCTTCGTGCTCCGAAGGAAGGCGGCTAAGAAAGAAAGCCCTTTCCGCATGCCCTTGTTTCCACTAACTCCGTTCATCTACCTCGGAATTACCGCCTGGATAATCTGGCATGTACTGACCGAACGACCCGTGCAAGCTCTCGCGGGTTTGGGAACTTTGGCGATTGGCTCTATAGTCTATGTTTTGTGTTGCGACAAGAAATGAAGTTGTTCCAAGCAGTTATCCTACAAATAGAACGCAATCAAAAAGAAGGTCACACTGATCTACGGTTTCTCAATACTGCTTGCTTGCTATTATATTGTCTCTTTTAAAAGAGACATCTTTAAGATAAGAAACCCGACAATATTCGTGTAATCATTCTAGATGCCTACCTCGCGAACAATTTCAAATATTAAACCTTATTAAAACCATAAATATAATGACTTTATTCCCCCTCTATTTATTTAATTAACACAGGTACAATAAATGCTGTTTTAACATCCATGATACGAATTTTATTTTTTAAATAATCCAGTCTATAAAAAAGCTTGTTTTTTGTGTTGTTATATCTAGCAAATATAGAACACACTTAATAGTGTAGCTATAAGATACAATATATACCATTGAGAACCAGAGATGATTCCGTAACCGCCATCGTTGATAGATAGCAAATTCATAAGTTCGCAAAATCTAGGACAGGAAGGAACCCTTATGCAAGGGGAGGTTAACAAGCCCGCCCCAAATAAGACTCAGTCATAGACGCTTTTACTGTATTTCGTGCGAAAACCATCCGAGACCGTTACGCCGCTGCCGACAATATTTCTAACTCGCAGTCTTAGGCAACTAAAGGCTTATCGCTCGAAAAACACTTCCGTGAGGTTCGCGTAACAGTCTTTGGATTTTCATTTGGTTCATTTTCTGATTTGCATGTCTCTGAATTCAAGTAATTGTTTTGATCTTTCAAACCAATGACCTCCCTCACAACATTCTCCTGATTCACATGAACAAGAATACAAAGGAATCTAGACAACTTGAACACATTTCGACTACCATATGTTCCTCTTCAACGGATGGCTCCGAACTTGTGGCACGCGAAATCTCCGACTTGATCCGTTCACGAAATGCAGACGAACAGCACGCCGTACTAGGTCTCGCAACAGGCTCCACGCCAATAGGCGTTTACCGTGAACTGGTACGTCTCCACAAGGATGAGGGACTTAGCTTTAAGAAGGTACTGACATTTAACCTAGACGAATACCATGGCCTAGAACCAGAGCATCCAGAAAGCTATGCCGCGTTCATGGATCGTCATCTTTTTTCTCTTATAGACATCCCCGCAGATGCCACGGTAGTCCCCGATGGCAAGGTTCCGCGAGAAGATGTTTTCGCTTATTGCAAGGCGTACGAGGAGCGTATCTCTGAGGCTGGCGGTATTGATATTCAAGTTCTTGGGATTGGTCGAACAGGTCACATTGGCTTCAACGAACCCGGCTCCGGTCGCGACTCCCGTACGCGTCTGGTGCACCTTGACTCCTTAACACGCAAGGATGCCGCTCGAGATTTTCTTGGTGAGGAAAATGTCCCGCGCTACGCAATTACTATGGGGGTTGGCACTATTCTGGATGCCAGAAAAATAATCCTTCTTGCATGGGGTGACTCTAAGTCCGAGGTTTTCGCAAAGGCAGTCGAGGAACCTGTGTCGGATGCCCTCCCGGCAAGTTTCTTGCAAGAACACAAAGACGTTCGGGCATTCGCCGATGAGGCGGCTGCCGCGGAGCTGACGCGGAAGAAGAGCCCCTGGCTCGTTGGCCCTGTGGAATGGACTGAGCGGACAACCAGACGATCTGTTGCTTGGCTTTCTTCTCTCCTCGGGAAGCCTATCCTGAAACTGCTGGATGAGGATTACAGCGAACACGGACTCGCCGACCTTCTCACCGAGCGAGGTTCGGCATATGAATTGAATATTCGAGTTTTTAATGAGGTACAACATACCATCACTGGCTGGCCAGGAGGGAAACCTAACGCGGACGATTCCCATCGGCCTGAACGCTCAGAACCCCACCCGAAGCGCGTACTTGCCCTTGCACCGGATCCACAGGATGGAGCATTGGGTCTAGGGGGCACCCTGCACAGGCTCGTCGATCAAGGACACGAAGTAACGGTTGCCTACCTGACTTCGGGCAACTTATCTGTTCCAGACGGCGAAGCTCAAAAAGCGGTCGATATCATGCTGGATTTGGATGAGTCGGATTCTTCCGAAAAATCCGCCTTTGCCCTTCAGGTCAAAGCTGACCTAGCGGGAAGAGAAGCTTTCGGAGAAGACTCCCCGGCAATACGAAAACTCAAGGGTCTTGTCCGCCGAGGGGAGGCAAGAGCGGCGATGGAAATTTGTGGCGTGTATTCCTCCCAAATCCGTTTTCTCAATTTGCCATTTTACGAAAACGGTCGTTTTCGCAGTTTTGAGCCTCGGGAAGAAGACATCGTTCTCTTTCGAGAGCTCTTAGAACAAATTCAACCTCACCAAATTTATGTTACCGGTGTCTTGTCTGAACCAACGACCGTGCAAGCCGTTTGTTATTCCTGTTTTCAAAAGGCCTTCGAGCTACTACGGGGCGAGGGCTGGACAAAAGATTGTCGTTGCTGGAGTTATCGAAGCGACGAGCGAGAGTGGTCTGTGGAGGCTATCGATATGGCAGTTCCCTTAAGTCCTGACGAATTGGCCAACAAAGTGAAGGGGATTTACCAACACCGCTCACAGCGAAGCCAGACTCCCGTCATTGGCCGTACCTCCCTTGAGGCATGGCAACAAGCAGAAGCCGCCGATCGAAGGCTAGCGGAAACCTACGACCATCTGGGTCTCGCAGAATACGAAGCCATCGAAGCCTTTTCTCGGTGTAATCCGTAATCTCCAAAAAGGTAAAGTAGATCGTTGACCATTTTTCGTAATTTTGAATGCTTAGGATGGCTTTCAAAAATAGCATGAATCATTTACCTGACGAAGTCGGCCAGTTATTTTGTCTCGAGGGATGTCCAACCTCCACCGTTCCTCACGGCAACGGAAACGTTAACGACACTTTTTTGCTTTCGTGTGAAAAGGGTGGGGCGGTAACTCGATACACCGTTCAGCGGATCAACCACGAGGTCTTCAAGGATCCTGAAGGCCTTATGGAAAATTTCGCGCGAGTAACTGAACACCTTGGCCAAAAGCTCTCAGTCGAAAATTCGCCACGCCGCAGCCTGCGGTTGGTTCACTCTCAAGACGGCAGACCGTTCGTACAAGACTCCTGCGGTAACTACTGGAGAATGATGGAATACATAGATGGCGGAGAGTCGGCAGAAATTCCGGAAAGCC
>JABHOU010000214.1 GCA_018695085.1 Opitutia bacterium
AGAAGTCACGTCGGTCCATGTGACGTACTCAACTGGTCTGTCAGCCCCCTCGAAGCGACTTGGATTATCCCCCATTACCTTTTCCCATTGGGTCTGCGTTACGGGTTGTTTCCCTAGCCAGTAGCCCTCTGTCAAAGTCACAGTGTGCTGAGTCGCGTTATCGCGAAGATCCTCCTCCTCGGGAGGACTGCCCATCTCGAAAGTTCCGGGCTTTACCCACAGCATATCCATGGACAGATCGGCTATGGCGAAAGGTTTGCCCTCGACCGCCGATGTGGAAAGGTTCACAGGCGCAGGCGAGGGTTCTCGAGAAGGTTCGGGAGCGGAAGTCGCCGTATCATCTTCCCCACACCCAACCATCAGCAGGGCGACGAACATCGCGGCAAGTAACTTCTTCATTCTACCAACCCTACTCCCCGCTCCACCTCGGTCAACCCATCAATGCATTCGCAACCAAACGGTGAGTTGGGGTTTATATGGCACTAAGAGACATCGATAGGCCCTTGATGTTTCGTTTCCCTTGCAGGATTGCCACGCCACTTTGTGGCTCGCAATAACAGGAGAGTTTTGTAGGGCGGGTGCTCTCCTTGCGGTTGCGGAGACGCAAAGCCTGTGTGCGGAGCGGGGAGATCCCGTTGCGGGAGCGTGAGATTAGCCGGCGGGCGCAGGAACATGAGCGGCGGGTGTGGGAAACCTCTTTGCGGAAGTGCAAAACAAGCCTAGGGAAGGACAAATGTCGAAATTCCGTATGCCCCTCAGCACAGTTCCTATGGGCTTTCCATAACTTTTTTAAAGGTTTTTAAGATTTTTAAGGATTTTGTGTGTAATTACTTGTGTCGGGGCAATAACGCCTCGGCAAAACACAGTAAAATCATGAAGTTAAATATCACAAAACTAATAGAGACGGGCGAGCGTATCGCAGGCAGTTGGGCAACGCATGCCGCCGAGGCAGTTTTCGGCGGGGTGGCCCTTAATCAGTTCCAGAATATTCTGCGAAAGGCGCAGTTGGCCATTGCCGAGGTGACGACGGCGCTGCAGGCGCTCCAGCGGGCAAGGGTTCTGAGGGACGAAATCCTGAAGGATTTGTGGGATCTGATAAAGCAGGTAAAGAGAGGCCTACTCGCCGACCCCGGGCATGGGCCTAACGGATTCCTAATCAAAATATGGGGCGGCAAGCGCGAGGATGATTACGACTCCGGCTTGACGAGACGCGCGAAGTCCGAAGAGGACTGATGCTCAGGCGAATGACGGCGGGCGTGCCGGCTACGGTCGCCCCACCTAGTCTTCTGCTTTGTTCGAGGAAGCTTCCTCCATCTTGGATCGAAAGAGTTCCGGGATGGGGACGGGGGTCATCACGTGCGTATCGGCGTCGAAGCTTACGCAGGCGGCGATGGTCTCACCGACGGCGGCCTTTACGCGTTCGCCATCTTCGGTTTTCCAGAACTGGAAGGCGTAGGCGATGGAGCGATCTCGGATCTCGGTGACGATTAGGCGCACCTCGACTTCATCCTCGAAGCGGAGGGGGCGCTTGAAGCGACAGGAAGTCTTTACGCGTGGCCAACCTATTCGTTGGTCGCCGGTGGTGAGGTCTACGGAAAGCCCGAGGGAACGCAGGAACTCGTGCTCGCAGACTTCCATCCAACGATAGAAATTGGTGAAGTGCATGATGCCGGCGAGATCGGTTTCGGCGAACTCTACGGAACGGGTCATGGTAAATTCGGATGGCATGGCAAGTAAGGTTTAAGAGATGGTTGGGTGGAGCGACTTGACGAGATCGACGAGTTCCCCGGCAAGGGTTTTGTTGGAAAAGCGTTCGGCTACGGTCTCGTGTCCGCGAATGCCCATGGCATGCGCTTCCTCGGGACGTGAGAGAAGGTTTTCGAGAGCATCCGGCAGGGCGGAAGTCTTCTCGGGTTGGTAGAGTAAGCCTCCCTCGGTGGCCTCGAGAATTTCAGGGAAGGCACCGGTGCGCGGGAGCACAACGGGTACGCCCGCGGCGAGAGCCTCGACGACGTATAGACCGAAGGCCTCGGGGTATCGGGAAGGAACGGAGAAGAGGGTGAGGTCGCGCAAAAAGGCCAGCTTGCCCTCGCGATCGACGTTGGGAAGAAAGGTGGTTCGTCCGTCCAAGCCGGCTGCGCGAATTTTTTCTTTCTGTTCTTCGACGTAGGGAGCGTCGTCGTCGGTCATGCCGCCTGCGATGCGAAGCTCGAGCTCGGGGTGGTTGCCGCGCTTCATGATTTCAAGGTAGGCGTCGACGAGAAGATCGAGTCCCTTGAGCGGACATAGGCGAGCCAGGAAACCGATCGAGGGGTTGGCGGGAGGAGCATCCGGAAGAGAATAACCATCGAGCGTTATCCCGTTGGGCAAGAAACGAACGTTTTCTTCGGGGAGGTCGAAGCGCTTGGCCATTTCCGCGCCGAAGTATCGACTGGGAGCGATGCAACCGTCGAGACGAGCGACGTCGGCGGAGAGGAGGTCCATGGCCTCGGTCCGATACTCGTCGAGAAGGGTATCGAGAAAGGAGTCCTCACCTTGCAGAAAACCATAGACGGGAACATTCAGCTCTCGTTTCACGACGCGGCCCAGACCCGCGAGGAGGATGGTGGAGAGGAAGACGACGTCGGGCTTTTCGTGTTCGCGGAACCAAGCGACGACTTTCTGCACCTCCTTGACGAGTGGCCCTTTCTCGCACTTGAAGGTAGAGAGAGTAATCTCGCCGAGATCTTTGCTGGAAGTCATGCCGCTGCGGGCGGCCGCCTTGCGGAGGAGCCACTTTGCGTTCAAGGCGCGATCGAACCATTCGGGGGTGTGGCGAAAGAGAGAAAACTTGTGTTGGAGGTAAACGTTGATGCCGCCGAAGAAGATGGGCTGATCCTCCGAAGCGGGCTCCTCGTCGAGAAAGTGCGGTAGGTAGGTGGGCAGCATGGTGACCTCGTGCCCGGCAGCGATGAGGCAGCGGGCGAGAGAGTTGTCGCGCATGCACACACCGCAGTAATAATTGCCCGTCCCGGGCGTGATGAAGGCAATTTTCACGGGCCTAA
>JABHOU010000554.1 GCA_018695085.1 Opitutia bacterium
ATTCGCTACAAATCTGTCGCAGATCGATTTTATAAGACGATCGACTGGGATCTCCTATTTTTCTTTGTCTGTCTTTTCGCGGTCATCAACGTCATGGAACACGCACAGGTACTGGGACTGATTGGAGAGTGGCTAAAGCCGATCCTCGGGCTTGGTGATTCCGCCGGCCCCGCATCGCTTTTGGTCGCCTCGGCAGTCGCAAGTTCCGTAACCGACAACATACCCCTTGCAGCCATGCTCGCAAAAATTCTCGCAGGAATTCCCGAAATAGCGGCAAATTCCGACAGCCCCTACTGGTGGGCAGTGATCTTCGGCGCCAACCTGGGAGGAAACATTACGCCAATTGGCTCGGCCTCAACTCTCGTGGCGGTCACGATCATCCACAAGTATGAACTGAAATTGTCTTTTGCAGGTTTCGTGAAAATTGCCATACCTTACGCCATCATTCAATTGATTCTGGCAGTGGTCTACCTCCTGTTAACTTCTTAAAACCTGTCCGGCGAATAAGGCTCCGGAGTTAAGTGTGGAGTTGTTCCCGTCACCAACTCGGCAACAAGTTTGCCCGTAGCCGGGGCCATGCTGAGACCCAGCATATTGTGCCCTGTCGCAATCGTTACCTTGGGCCGCTCTGGGCAAGTGCCGATGATGGGAACGCTGTCGTAAGTCATCGGTCGCCAACCATACCAAGTGGTCTCGATGGGCTCGCAATAAGGTTCTAGTAAAAAGGGTTCAGCTCCCTTGCGCAGCAAATCGACTCGTTTTGGATTTAAGGTTTCGTCATAGCCACTAAATTCCATGGTTGAGCCGAGCCGATATCCTGACGAAAACGGTGTTACCGCAACCCGGGTTTCGGGAAAGACGAGAGGGATGTCCGGACAAGTTTTCGGGCGAGGCATGGTGAGCGAATAACCCTTCCCCGGCTGGATCGGAGCTCTCCAGCCAATGACATTGGCTAGCTTGGGGGACAGAGCGCCTGTCGCCATCACGACGTGACTTGCCTCTATCTCTCCGGAATCGGTTTCCGCCACGACGGCTGCATCTTCCATGTCTCGCAAGCCATTGAGCGCACAATTCTCCACAATCCTAACTCCCTTGCTCAACAGAGAAGCCTTCCAAGAAGTCATAAGCATGTCGGAACGCAGGTGAGCGTCGCCCTCGTAATGCCACCCTCCGGCAAGACCCGGTTTTAGAGCAGGTTCCAGATCATAAAGAGCGTCACCTTCCAAGCGAGTTGCAGGTTCTTCGAATTTCCGGGTCAGGAGTTCATTGATCTCGGAGTAGCTCTCAAATTTTTCTTTGGCCTCGTAAACATAGAGCAGGCCTTTTTCCTGCCAATCACAGTCGAATTCATCGTTTGCCAAAAGCTCGTGATACAACGATATGGATGACTTGAGAAGCGGATGAATAGCTCGAGCACCAACCATCATGTCGGCTTCGTTGCAACGAAGAGCGAAACGAAAAAACCAATGAGCCAAACGCAGATCCGGGCGAAGTTTGACGGAAAAAGGTGAGTTAGGCTTGAGCATCCCAAGTAGGGTGGCTCCAACGGCACCCGGTTCGGTAAGAGGCAAAACGTGACTGGGGCAAACGTATCCGCAATTGTGCAAGGAACAGCCCTCGCCGAAAAGTGCACGGTCGATAACAACGACTTTCAAACCAGCCTCCGCAAGGTAGTGAGCGCATGCAGCGCCAATGACACCGCCACCCACAACTAGGACGGGCTTTGTCGAATCGTTCATATTGAAATACCGATGCGAAAGGGGTCAGTGGAATCAAAGAAAAGGGCACCCTCGCCAGTGACGTAGGCGGAACCGCGAACCGTCGGGATGACCTTGTCTCCATCAAATTTTCCTGTCGCCTCGAAGATACTGCCTATAACGCTTTCTTGCCGCCAAGTTTCCCCGGGGGCAATTTTTCCATCCGCGACAAGACAAGCCAGCTTGGCGCTTGTACCCGTGCCACAGGGAGACCTGTCGTATGCTCCACCCGGGCAGAGCACGAAATTGCGGGAATCAGCGGCAGGATTGTCGGTTGGGGCAAAAAGCTCGATGTGGTCGATTTCGCCGCCATCCGCACCAGTCACACCTTCACGACCGAGAGCCGCTCTAATACGCTGCGTGAAACCGGACAGTCGATCGACGTTTCCGAATTCAATTACTTGACCGTGATCCTCCACGAGGAAAAACCAATTCCCGCCCCACGCGATGTCGCCCGACAAGGGGCCATGCCCTTGCACTTCGATGGTCACGTTTTTAGCGAATCGATAGCTCGGCACATTCTCAACGCTTACCTCGTTGTTATCATGCAGTTCAATCCCCACAGGACCTACGGGAGTATCCAAACGATACACCCCCTTGTCAACGCGACCGAGATGAGCCAAAGTTGCGGCCAAACCAATCGTACCGTGACCGCACATGCTGAGAACACCCACGTTGTTGAAGAAAATAATGCCGGCAACGCAATCGGGTTCGGAGGGCTCCACTAATAAGCCACCCACCAAGACGTCGGTCCCTCGAGGTTCAAGCACGACGGCTGCCCTAAAATCATCGAATTCGTCGCGTAAAAGTTCTCGACGCTCCGCTAGGCTTCCCGAGCCAAGGTCGGGACCCCCCGAAACGACGACACGAGTGGGCTCCCCACCCGTGTGGGAATCAACAATTCGGACCGATTCGGGCCAACCATGATTGCGTAAGGTCTCTACGGTCATCTAAGAAAGTACGATCAAATAGGATTGAAAAATCAGCGGGCGAATGAATAAAGGTTTCTGATTATCAACAATTCAGCCTCATGCAATCTCAGTTTAAAATAAATCTTATACTACTCTCGCTGGCTCTTTTCGGAGCAAATGGTTTGGAAGCGGCCGAATGGAATCAATATCACGGTGCCAATTCCGACAACAAGGCACAGGAAACGCTGGCTTCCGCTGCATGGTTAAATAAGACATCCTCCCAGGCATGGAAGACGGCCACGCCACTTGGCTTCAGTTCTTTCAGTGTTTCGGGCGGTCGAGCATTCACCCTCGTCGGGAGAACAGACGAGGATGGCCTTAAGCAAGAATTCTGCCTAGCCCTCGACGTCAAGACGGGGCAGGAAGTCTGGGCGGCTAAATTGGATCGCCTCGATTTCGGTCGAGGTGGTGGGGACTCGGGTGCTTCCGACAACAAGGGTGGCGATGGTCCACGCTCCACCCCCTCCGCCGCAGACGGCAAGGTCTGGGTCTACGACGCAGACATGAACCTTTATTGCTTCGACGCATCAAACGGAAAGGAAATCTGGAAGGTATCCGTCGTAAAGGAATATTCGGGAACTCCCATCAAGTGGGATAACGCCTCGGCACCACTGCTGGAAGGCAATAAGGTAATCGTCTATGGCGGTGGAGCAGGACAAACCTTTCTCGCCTTCGAGCGTTCAACGGGAAAGACGATCTGGAAGAGTGGCGACGAAACCATCACTCACGCGACACCTATAGCTGCAACGATTCACGGCGTACGCCAAATCCTCTTCTTTTGCGTATCTGGAATCGTCTCCGTCGATGCATCCACGGGCAAGGAACTGTGGCGACAGAAGTTCAGGTTCGCGGTATCCACGGCCGCCTCGCCAATAGTTACAGGCGATCTAGTATACTGTTCCGCCGGTTATGGCGTGGGAGCCGGACTCTATAGAATCTCCAAGAAAGGTTCCTCCCTCGCCTCGACCGAGGTCTGGCGCAAATCAAACAAGTTGATCAATCACTGGAGCACACCAGTCTATCACGACGGCCACCTGTACGGAATGTTCAGCTTCAAGAAGTACGGTAAAGGTCCGCTTCAATGTGTGGAACTGGCAACAGGGGAAGTAAAATGGTCTAAGGACGGTTATGGCCCTGGCAACGTCATCCTAGCCGGCGACAAACTTTTGGCACTGGCGGACAACGGTGAACTCGCCGTGGTCGCAGCATCGCCGAAAGGCTACAAGGAATTGGCCCGTCGCAAAGTAATCACAGGAAAATGTTGGAGTACACCCGTCCTGAGCGATGGTCTAGTCTTCGCTCGAAGCACCAAGGAAGCAGTCTGCCTCTCGACTCGTTCTAATTGAGTCGAGATACAGCCCATGCTTGAAAAGTATTGAGAACATCTCTTCCAAACCTTGACTCCCAAGTCTTCCGGGTTGTCACTTGATGGCATGAGATTAATCATTCCTATTCTAGCAGTGGCCTCGTTATTGGGAAGTTGCGGAAGTGAGGGTCACCAGAAGGTGATTAGCGAAGCAGAGTCGGGCGACCCGACTCTACTCACAAAGTGCGAGGCTTGTGGTAAAAACATTTCCAAGCAAGCTAAAGGCTGTCCTCGTTGCGGTCACCCAAACCCCATTTACATTGAGACGAAGAAGCAAGCTATCAAGCTTGACGCCGAAGACATCCTAAGAGCGCAAGGCGGCTCCAAGGCATTAGCCAAAATTCGCCAAGCGAAGGAAGACGGTGAAACTATACTATACCTCCACAGCAGCCAAATTCGTGATCTCAGCCCTCTTGCGGATTCGACCCAGTTGACGCTACTGAGCCTTTACGACAACGAAATCACGGACCTCTCGCCTCTAGCGGGATTGACCGAGTTGACCGAGTTGCAACTCTACGGCAATCAGATCAAGGACCTCACCTCGTTGGCTGAGTTGAAGAACTTGGAGAAGCTTTTCCTCAGTAAGAACCAAATCTTCGACGTCACTCCCTTGAAGGGGTTAACCAAGTTGGAAGAGCTGAACCTAAATAAAAACCAAATAATTGCCATTTCGCCCCTTGCGAGTCTAATCAACCTAACCGAGCTTAGCCTCGAAGGAAACATAACTACGGAAGACCAGAAGACATTGCTTAGGAATGCCCTGCCGAACTGTAAAATCTCATTCTAAACATAAAAAGGAAAAGCG
>JABHOU010000555.1 GCA_018695085.1 Opitutia bacterium
CGCGAAACGAGATTCGCGTCGACTTCGACGCTCACCCCGAGGGTGCCTACGAAATGCGGATCTTCCGCCGGGACTGGGCCGACGCCTCGCTCGGCCAGTTTCACCGACGGGCGGCCATCACCGCCGAGCC
Source organism: Opitutia bacterium (assembly GCA_018695085.1). Taxonomy (GTDB): domain Bacteria; phylum Verrucomicrobiota; class Verrucomicrobiia; order Opitutales; family Seribacteraceae. The sequence continues at coordinate 131 of JABHOU010000555.1, forward strand.
CAAGGGCAACAGCCTACGCGTGACCTACCCCAAGGGCTCCCTCGGCCCCGGTGAGGGAGGCGGCGTGTTTCGCCAAAAGCTCACCCCGCTCGGCTCTCGCAACCTCTCCTACCGCGTACTGTTCGAGAAAGGTTTCGACTTTCGCCGGGGCGGCAAGCTCCCTGGGCTCGCCGGTGGCAAGGCCAACACCGGGGGGAACAAAGCTACCGGCGACGGTTGGTCCGCGCGCTACATGTGGGACAAAAAAGGCTCCCTCTCCCTCTACCTCTACCACCTCGACCAAAAGACCGACTACGGCGACCGCTTCCAACTAAAGGTCAAGGCCATCCCAGGACAATGGCTCCAACTTGAACAAGAGGTCTCAGTCAACGCTCCCGGCAAAGAGAACGGAAGCATCCGCATCCGGATCGACGGCAAGCTCGCTCTCGATAAGCAAGGACTGAACCTCCGCGGAAAAGTGAAACACGATGTCGCTCTCGTCGACCAGTTCCTCTTCTCCACCTTCCATGGGGGTGGAACCAGAGACTGGGCTCCCCGCCGAGATTCCCATGCTCGCTTCGATGACTTCGTCCTAAAGTTCGCGCCCAGTTTGTCGAGGCTTTGTCCTTCCGTGTCCGGGGTTCCATAACTGCTCAATGCGAGTGTGACCAAACGATGGATTATGATTTGTACCATGAACAATCTGTTTATGTTTCTAAAAATTGTAGTGAGGCGGGCTAGAAAGTCTCTGACTCGATGAGGTTGCCGTCCTCATCCCATGTTGATTTCAACACTGGCTTGCCACCTTTGAAACTAGTGTCTACCCTTTTAGAACCAGTCCGGAAGTATTGCTTATAACTGGTCTGCTTGCCGTTGATGTATTGTTGTACCCAACTTAAGCGATCCGGACTGTACCAACCTTTCGTATGACCATGATGTTTCCCGTTCAAGTAAGATTGTTCTGTCACTACAGAACCATCATTTCTAAATGCGTTTTTCTTCCCATGCAATTTGCCGTTCAAAAAACGAGATTCTCATCCGATTGATCCTTTGCGTTTTGGTGAGACCCCGACTCCTGTAAAACGCTCATCCTCGCCCTTGGCGTAGGCAATACGTTCTTTGTTTGCCCCCTCGCGATAGGTTAGATCATTGAATGGATATTTCCGTTCAGGAGCAAAACGCTCGTTGTCAAAGGTTAGGTCATCATCAGGATTTTCCTTGCCAAGGTCTGTTATCTCGACAGGCATTTCCATACGAAGTCCTACCCATGCTTGCTGATCTCCCTTTTAGATGAGAGCGGAGGGTTGGGATTTGGACAAATCCAGTTCGATGAGTTTATAACCGGATGAAAATTTTCCTTCCTCCACCCAAAAACTCCCTTCGGGCGCTACCAGCGAAGCAAAACCTTTTCCCCGAAGTCGAAAAATTCCACTCAACTGAACCTTGCACAACCAATCAGAGCTCTTGTACTGTTCATCTACCTCTACACCCCGAGGTTTGTGAACGGGATAGGTCTCCTCTTTCGTCAGGTTGCCCGCTTCATCCCATTCCATTCGTAAAGTTACACCACCGTATTTGTAGTCGTTTTCTCTGATTTTCAAACCGTCCTTGCGGTATTCAATTATTTTGCCATTCCACTTTTTGACCATGGTGCCGTCTTTAAGTTTGTAGGGCATCATAGACCGGTACGAATTTTCAGAACCTGGCCTTCTAAGGCCGTCCTTCAGAATATTCATATCTTCCGGGGCGATTGATTCGAGTTTTTGAATATTTAAAAAGCCTTCTCAACCAGTTCAGCAGCCTGCTGCACAGTCATTGTATCGGCTTTTTCAGCTCCGTGCAAAAAACCTGTAAGCAAAAGAGGCAGGCATAGGACTAGAATAATTATTTTAATTATTTTTAAGCTACTGGAAAAGAGATTTCATCGATATTCAATTTCAGTATTCGCAAATAAATTGTTTGTGGATTCAACTATTTTAAAATTTGCCAATACCTTTTATTCGGAACAAGTTTCTTGTGGAGTGAATGCTCAAACAAATAGTTCAGGCATCCCATTGCTATCAGTGAAAACTGATCGCTATTCCATGAATATCAGATCTTTTGAAGGGTATACTCTTCTAAATTGAATCCAATCGGCCACCGATTTTTACGGTAACGAGGGGGGGACTGCCGAGTGTTGCGAAATCTCATATATTTAACTATCTTTCAAGCCGAAATCTGGTCATTGCGAAGAATTTGTCTTTATTGTTTGACTCGAGAGTTAGCATGTTTCGTATCGCTCGATCCAATTTTGCGACCATTGCTCGAAGTCGCCTCTAATAATGTGTAAGCGAGCTTGCTCAAGGAGAGACACGAAAAAGCGAAGGTTATGAAGCGTAACTAGGACTCCTCCGAGGCTTTCGCCTACTGTTAGCAGATGTCTCAAGTACGCTTTTGAGAATTCTTGTGAGGCGAAACAGTCGGTTTCCGCATCGAGGGGCGTGTCGTCCTCACGAAAGCGTTCGTTGCGAAGGTTCAGGCGACCACTAGTGGTGAATGCAGTAGCATGGCGAGCTGCTCGGGTGGGCATGACGCAATCGAACATGTCTGCCCCAAGAGCTACCATCTTAAGTAACTGAGGGGGCGTTCCGACCCCCATGACATAGCGAGGTTTTTCGCTTGGAAGTAAAGGGGCTGTCCATGCTACTTGTTCGAGCATTTCCTCCTCGGTTTCTCCCACGCTGACTCCGCCAATCGCGTAACCGGGAAAGTTCAGACTGGTGAGTTCGTCGATCGAACGATGACGTAGTTTTTCGAAACGGCCACCCTGAACTATCCCAAAGAGATTGCGACTTTCAGTTGGTCCAGAGGTTTCTTGCCAAGCGTCGGAACAGGCCTTTGCCCAGAGAGTCGTGCGCCTAACGGCTTCTTCCACTTCTTCTTGATTTGCGTCGGCGGGCGGGCACTCGTCGAGGCACATGGCGATGTCGGAGTCCAGTGCATCCTGCATTTCAATAGATTCGCGAGGACCGAGAAAAAGATCGGACCCGTCGAGATGTGATTTAAAGGCAACTCCCTCATCGGTTAACTTGCGAAGATTAGGTAAACTGAACACCTGGAAACCACCACTGTCAGTGAGTATCGGGCCATTCCAATTCATGAATGTGGAAAGTCCCCCACGGGCTCTCATTATTTCAGAACCTGGTCTGAGGCGGAGATGATATGTGTTCCCGAGAACAATGCGGGCTTTGACTACTTCGCGTAGATCCCTAGGCATGATTCCCTTTACTGTGCCTTGGGTACCCACGGGCATGAATGCAGGTGTTCGGATTTCTCCACGAGGCAGTTTTATCAAACCGGAGCGGGCATCGGAACGGTCATCGCTTTTTTCAACAGAAAAAAAGGTTGAGTCTGTCATTTTAGTCAAAAATATATTGTTTTGGGGAAGTTTTTCCTTCACTCTCTAATGCAGTTTCTTCTATTTGATAGATTATTAATCTTCATTGCGAATAAGAAAGATGTCCCCTTTGCTAAAAATAAACCAAATTGCCTTTTGTCTCATTACTTTTGCATTTTGGTTCTCATTTAACTTTTCCGCCCTGGCTCAGGCAAGGGTCGTTGGAGCAAAAATAACTTTTCCGGTTAGTGATGCTGTCGTGAAAAGTATCGCCAACGGAGTGATCGTTGTCGCGGCTCAACGCCTGAGCTTGAATCCCGCCGATGCGGTTGCATTAAAGTTTCTTCAACTGGGCGAAGTATTATCTCCAGGGAATGAAAAGACTTTGTATCTCAAAGGTCTCATTGATGCCAAGCAACCTATTCAAGCAGGAGTTTTAGGCGGACGAGTCGATGAGGCAGCCCTTGCTAAATATCTGCTTGATTTGGCGGGCTCGCAGAAACCTTCCTTCTTTCGATTGCTATCTTATAACCTCGCGGGGTTATTGCAACCAGGCAACCGTACGGTAATGATTGAATTGCACAAGGCCAGGCAAATTGGAATCTCTTCAGATTTGGATAGTGTGCTTAAGCAATTACACCTACCCTACCCGACTCATTTGGCGAAGAAACCTTTGCCTCCTGCACTTCCTCTTACTTCTGCCAAGCAGTTGGCGGAAGGAGCAGTAAAGTTGGCGGAACGAGAGTTTAACATAAATCGCCAAAGCCCAAAAGGTTTACAGATGCTCCAATTCGCAAAGGCCATTCATCCTGTTAATGAAAATGCACTCGTACTAGAAGCTCTTTTAACTGGCGGTCAACCAATCTCGGGCATTTTTACGGAGGTTACTGAGCAAGCGTTTTTCGGCTACTTGAATCAGGCCATCCAAACCGCGGGTAAAGATGAAAACCTTACCCTGCTACTGCATAGTGTAATTCTTCTTTATCAGCCAACTTCCTTCAAGTCGGTGGTGGCCATGCAAAATGCCAAGAAAAAGAATTTATCAACTGAATTTCGCGGCATTCTTGGACGATTTAATGCAGCTCGAACTTTTGCCGCCACAACTTCCGAGCCGCCTTCAACAGGAAAACATCATCCCGCAGGAGTGCCTGTATCATCGACCGCTTCTCTTGATGCTCGCTTGAAAAACAGCAATTTTGCTCGCTTGTTAATTGACCGTAAATGGACTCTTGTTGATCGCTCCAGCGATCAACAGTGGTTTTTTGAATTTCGTATCGTTGGCCCATTTTCTCAAGCTCAAGGTCGTTGCACGGGCAAGCGAGGCACTCGCACTCACAGTTGGCGGCAGTGGACGATTCGAGACGGGATTCTAATTATCGACAACTACGCCAAGTATGTTTACGAAGAATCGTCCAGACAATGGAAACAAGCCGACGGCAAGGATAATAGCTTTATTCGCTGATTCTTGATCTGTTAGTCAAGCTTTGTGGACTTGAGTTCGCTAAACAGAAATCGCCTATGAGCACCATCGATATCGTCGGCGATATTCACGGACATGTCGATCAATTGTTATGCCTTCTGTCCAAACTTGGATATCAGCGAAGTAATTCAAACAGCTCATTCTCTCATCCTGATGGTCGTATAGTCGCCTTTGTCGGAGACCTAATAAACAAAGGGCCTGCATCCTCTGCAGTAATCGATATTGTTCGGGGAATGTCAGATTCGGGTTCGGCCTTGGCTGTTCTTGGGAATCATGAATTCAATCTTCTTGCCGCGGTCGTCGTGGGGGATAAAAAGGTTCAGAAGAAATACCGAGATCACTTGGATTGGTTTCGTACCCTTCCTTTTTCGTTAGAGTTTGGAGGTATAAGAGTGGTTCACGCCGTATGGCATCCTGCTTCGTTGAAAGTGATAGCGAGACGAACCTGCATCGACGAAGACTTCATGCAGAGAGCGATTACGAAGGGGACGCCCCAGCATGTGGCTATTCAGACCGTACTTAAAGGAATCAAGGTTCCCATTCCTCGGGATCAAAAGTATAAGGATCGTTTTGGCATTGCTCGAGGGAAAGGTAGAATTCGCTGGTGGCTCGATCCTCGTGGATTGTCCTATGCAGATTTGATTTTTCCGGCTTATGCGGGAGCTTCAGCCAGTTCGGGACCTTCGGACGAGGAGTTGACGGATGCCGAGCCATACCCAATTGACGAACCTCCCGTTTTTATCGGCCATTACTGCTTGCCCGTCAAAGAGCCAAAGATACACGGGAACGTCGCTTGCGTGGACGGATGCGTGACCTGCGATGGCGTCTTGTGGGCCTATCGGTACAGTGGCGAACGGACTCTCGATCCAGTCCACCTTGTCCATTCGGATTGACGATGGAAATCTTGGAGGTTGCTTAGTTCCGTAACGCGTGATTGCAGCTTGGAGAACTGTTCAAGACTTCCCATGCGCATTTCCAGCGATTCCATCTGGATATGTTCACGTCATGGAGGTTCAATCGCCTTTTGTTGCAGGCGTAACAGAACATTTCAGAAGCTTCATTACGATCATGAGCGAGGAAGTACTTGTCTGCCGACCCGAGGTCATCGCCTAAATGATAGTGAAATTTATACTCGAAGAGTTCGGTTTCCTTTTTTTTCATATTCATCGTACTATCCTTAGATATCTTACTCCTGAATCGCTTGAAATGCAAACGGCTCGACTTTCTAAATGAGGTCAACTCATGGGGAAGTTTGTTGCATTGGCAGAGGGGTTGCCCTAGCGAAAGTAATTCTGCAATGAATTACGACGACTATAAATCTACTACCAGACTGCCTATGAAACAATCCGACTTTTCCCTTAATCGACGCTCATTTCTTCAAAATGCCGCAATGGGCACAGGCTTAACCGCCGTTTCAGCACCCAGTCGACTTCTCGGCAAACCAAGTCCGGTTTCTTCGACCAAAGTAAAGCTTGGTTTTGATAATTTTTCCATTCGTGCCTTGGGGTGGAAGGCTCCTCGACTTCTGGAATACGCAAACGAAAAGAAGGTGGACACCATTCTTTTTTCAGATTTGGACGTTTTTGAAAGTCACGAGGCGGGTTACTTGAAGGAGATCAAGCAACAGGCGGACAAGTTCGGGATTGCCATTCACGCGGGCACTGGAGGTATCTGTCCCACCTCCCCTAAATTCATAGCCAAGTACGGTTCAGCTGAAGACCATCTCAAACATCTTTTGCGCGTGGCGAAAACCTTAGGGTCACCCGTTGCTCGTTGCTACATCGGCAGCATGCAGGACCGTAAAAGCCCTGGAGGCATACAGAAGCATATCGAAAGTACGATTCAAGTTTGTAAAAACGTTCGCAAGCACGCTCTCGACGCCGGCGTTAAGATTGCCATCGAAAACCATGCGGGTGACATGCACAGTCGTGAACTTGTCGACCTAATCGTACGTGCAGGCCCGGAATTTGTGGGTGCCACGCTTGATTCGGGGAATGCCACCTGGACTATGGAGGATCCTCTCGATACTCTAGAGAACCTTGCCCCCTTTGCGGTTTCCAGCGGTATTCGCGATTCCATGATATGGGAAATAGGGAATGGAGCATCCGTGCAATGGACTGCTATGGGCGAGGGTTGCGTGGACATGAAGGCCTTTACCCAGAGATGGGTGGAACTTTGCCCTCAAGTTCCTATTCAACTCGAGATCATATCTGGTTTCTCCAAGCCCTTTCCTTATTTGGAAACTGATTTCTGGAAAGCCTATGAATCCATTCGAGCCGATGGTTTTTCCCGATTTGTGGCTCTTGCAAAGGAAGGAACTCCCATGGAGTCCTTCAAGGCTCCGAAGGGTGTCGACCGCAAGAAGGCTCAACAGCAGTACCAACTTGCCGAATTGGAGCGTAGCATCAAATACTCGAAACAAACCTTGGGCTTGGGAATAAGAAGTTGACGTTCCCTTCATTTAAGCGAACTCCAAATCCAATGAAGAAAACCATATCTCTTCTCTTTCTCTGCTTCCTTTTGCTTGCCTTTCTATCCCTTGCGGGACCTTTGTTTGCCGGCTCCGTGCCAAAATCTCTAGAATCACGAATCGACTACGTGATCGAAAAAGCGCATGCCCGTCCGCTTCGTAGCGACGCCAATACCCCTTGGGTAGTGATGCATGCAGTGGTGGCCTTTGAGCACGACTTGGAGGTCTTCGACGTAGAGTCTGACGGAAAGCTAAATGCCATCGACTATCTTACCCACCACGCCAAGTTCGAAGACAAACTGATTTACCAAGACGTAAAGGGCGTGCCCACTCTCAAAACAAGGGGGGAAGGCGATAAATCGTTTCTCGTACAAGATCATGTGGATCAATTTCTCTTCGCTTATGCTGATGCAGGCGTAAAGCTAGATAGTGAAATTGTGTCACGGACCGGGAGGAAATTCACCGTTCAGGACAAGTTGAACTTCGCCAAAAAAGGGTTTCGAGAAGATCAGGAGCTCGGTTGGACTCTTGTTGTGGTGTCGACCTATGTTCCTTTTGACGAGGAATGGAAGGCCGATACGGGCAAAAAGTATCGAGTCGAAGACGTCATGCGCTTGGCCATCCAGCGAGATCCGCGCCGTGAAACGGAGGGTGGCCCTCATCACCTGTACGGTGTCGCCTACGCTCTTGGGAAATATCTAGATCAAGGAGGTAAGCTGATCGGGGTATGGAAGGATGCAAAGAAATACTTGGAGAAATACGTCGCCATCACGAAGGAGTACCAGCAAAAAGACGGAGCCTTCTCGGCCGCCGTGTTCTTTCGCTCCGCACGATCGCGTACTCCTCGTCAGCTAATCAGTTCCACCGGGCACGCTCTTGAATGGATGAGCGTTGCGCTATCTCCGGATGAATTAAGGCAGGACTGGGTGCTCAAGGCGATTGATCGAATGGTGACTGATATGGAAAAGTTTCCCACCGAAGTATTTAGCGATGGTGGCTTGTACCATGCCGCCCATGCTCTTCGCAGGTTTCGAGAGGCCACTGGCGGATAAATCGAATCTTTTCTCTGAAATCGTGCTATGAAGCATATACTCACATTCCTTCTCTTCATTGCCTGCTGTGGCCTTACTGCCAAAGAGCTTCCCGTAGCGAAACCGGAAGATGTCGGCATGTCATCGGCTAAATTGGCAAAGGTGGATGAAGTACTGAAGGGGTTCGTGGCCGAAAAGAAGCTTGCAGGCGGGATTGTGGCCATCGCCCGAAAGGGAAAGGTAGTCCACTTCGGAACCTATGGGAAAATGGACTTGGAACGCGACAAAGCGATGAAGCCAGATTCGATTTTTCGCATATATTCGATGAGCAAGGCGATTACCACTGTAG
>JABHOU010000556.1 GCA_018695085.1 Opitutia bacterium
GATTACCCAAATCCCCAGTACGAGATAAGCGGGAACCATTACAGTTCCAATGAAGATTATGAACCAGTAAAATACTCTGACGTTGGCACGTGGATAAAGAAGCAGGTAACCGGCAATAACTCCAGAGATCGCCCCCGAAGCCCCGACCATGGGGACGTTCGACGAGGGGTCGACTAGTCCTTGGGATACGGCTGCGACCAAACCGCAGGTCAGGAAAAAGAGAAAAAAGCGAACTTTCCCCATGGCGTCTTCAACGTTGTCCCCGTAGAGGTAGAGAAACAGCATGTTGCCTAGGACGTGAGCGATGCTTCCATGACTGAACATTGAGGTGAAAACGGTCGCCCATTCCCAAATGACGTCTCCTGAGTCCTCAAAACTTAGTTGTCCGAAGAAAGTTACCGGCAGGAAGGCGAAATTGGATAAATAGGCCGCCTGCTCGGATGGAGGAAGGGAAAACTGCCATGCGAAGAACACCCATAAATTGGCTGCGATTATTATCCAAGTGAAGTAAGGGGAACTCTTTGCTTGGTTGTCGTCTTTGTATGGGAAAAGTACAAACATGGTTGACCGTTGTCCTAACGATATCGGCGGGGAGGTAAAGCCCAACGACACTCAAGTTTTCTTTTTTAGCTTGTTGGAGGTAGTCGATTATTTATTGCTAGGATGCAAATGGATGATTCGTTCGATAGATTGGCGGTCTTTCAAACCGATGAAGGCATTACTCTGGCCTTTGGCGAGCGGACCTATTTCATCGGTGTCGACGAACCCTTTTTCAACATAGCGCAAAAAGCTTTGGCTCAAGAGGACTACATACCCTTTTACGTAGAGATGGCGAAGCGCGAGGGCTTAGGGGAAGAGCTTCGCGATGCTTTGCTTCGGGAAGTGGAGCGTGTGCGTCTGGACCCCGACTTGGATTAGCCGCTTTCCTTTACGGCGTTACTCAAGGCGATCAAGGCTAAGGTCGAGCAGAGAATCGGGTCGTCTTCCTTCATGAGCCGACCGTGAAGGTTAACAAAGGATCCGTCTTCGCTTTGCCTTTCCGAGAGAAAGGCATGCAGTGCTTGGTTCCAGTCCCCGGCTATGGCAAGCTTGTTGAAAACCTCGGATCTTGTGGCGCAGTGATAGTAAATCATGGATTCGTCCCATGGTTCGGAATGTTCGGGAGGGATGCCCGGAGGCCGTTTCCAACTTGAATGCCGTTCTAGCCAACGGATGGCGTCGAGTACGCGATTATCGGTTTTGGGTACGCCCAGTGCGAGTAACGCGAGGACTCCGTCGCAAGTCGCCGTTGCGTAACTGCGGTAGTAGGATCTACCTGTAAAGGGATCTTTGGCGAGGCGTCCCTTGTTGGCGTAGCTGACGTTTGGAGAAGAGAAAAAGCCGCCGTCGTAGGGTGGGGAAATGAATCCGGAAGCTATCGCTTTCGTGGTGGGTATGAGTGGAGAACGTTTTTCATTCGGGTTCTTTTGAAGGAGAGAAAGAAAACGTTTGGCTTTGCCTTTTGTTTTTGCATCGACCTTGTTCGCTGCAGCCAAGGCGGCCAGAACACGGCGAGTGTGGGAGAGATCAACGAAACTGGAGAGAGTGGGACGGTGGTTGATTCCGAAGCCCCAGCCGCCGTAGACTGGGGAGTCAGGATTGAAGCCGGTTACCTCGGAGAATTGTTGCCCCAAGAGATACTCCGTCATTTTCTCGATACGTTTTTTGTCGTCTTTTTTGCCGTATCGAAGAAAGCATCGCAGTGCGTAGGCGGTGGCGTAGTTTGGGTAGTCTAGGACGTCGGGGTCTGTCCGACCGTGAAAACCTTCCTCGTTTCCCATCCTTCGCAGGAAATTCATCGCCCTTTCAATTGCACCATCTGGAGGAGTGGCAACCCCTGAGGGAATCTCCGACAGGGCGAACAGGACGAAAGGCGTGAAGGATTGTCCATACTTGAGGAGTCCGTAGGTCTCGCTGCGCCAGCTTCCATCGGGCGACTGCTTGCCCCAAAGGTAGATGGCTGTCCGGGCGAGAGTTTGTCGTGCGTTTTCAGAGTGTTTCGCCCCAGCGGCGTCCCGCTCGCCGAAGCCGGCGAGCGGGACGATGAGAGCTCCGAGGAAAAACAAGGTCCATCCATGGACTGTGCTTTTTAGATTCATTAAAATGTCTCGGTGGACATGATTGATGGTTCTATTATTCGGCGGTGGCTACTTGCTTCCCGTCTTCCTTGTTTCGTGAAGCGGCTAGGGAGGCGTCGCGGAGCATGTCGACATCGCGGTAGGTGTTCAGGCACTGGACCACGGCGGCGGTGCAGAATACCGGACTGGTTATGCAGTGGTGACCCGTCCAGCTCCCGTTTGAGCTTTGGATTTTGCGGAGGCGGCGGTGCATCTTCTCGTCCCATTGCTTCCAGGCTTTGCCGCCCGTGATGACGAGAGACTCGCTGGTCATGAGATAGCTGAGGTACTCCTCGCCTCCGTTGTTGCC
>JABHOU010000558.1 GCA_018695085.1 Opitutia bacterium
CGAGCCCGCGTTGCATGGGTGCTATCGATCTAGACCTTTGGGAGAGTCGAGCTGAGGATGCCGCCGCCATCGAGGCTGAGATCAAGGGCCCCAAAGGTCGCGAATGGTTGATGAAGTGGCTACCCACTCGGGCTCACGACAATGGGATTTTTCTTATATTCAGTAACGGTGTAGGGCGTGACGATGACGAAGTGCGTACGGGCAATGCAATGATCCTTGATCCTTACGGAGACGTCCTTGCCGAAACTTGGAAGGCAGGGGACGATATGGTCGTGGCCGACCTAGATCCGGAGGTTCGCAAGATGTGTACGGGTGTTCGTTGGATTCGAAGTCGACGTCCGGAGCTATACGATCTTCTAGCCGAACGCACAGGTCGTGAGCGCGACATTCGCCATGTTCGCTTCACTCGCGAGGATGAGGATTAAATAGCTTCGTTGAGTCGTTTTGCCTAGTCGGCGTAACCCGTGGTGGTGTTTACGACTACTCCCGCCTTGTAGGTTCTGCGAACCGAAGGCAGTCCGTTTTCGTCCCATTCTATCCATTCTCCATTACGCAAGCCATTTGCATACATACCATTGTGCTTCCGAAGTTTCGTTGGATTGGCGGGGATGATTTCGCCTCTACCTGTGATAATGGATGGATTGGTCGAAGAAATCCACTCCTTAGCTTGCCCGTTGGCCATGCCGCGCTTGAAGTTTCGTTGCCAATACTTAGCCCCATTTGCATACCAGAAGCTAACGATCCCTTCGAGGTCACCATTTATTCTACGACCTTCGAACCGCTTGCGACCATTGACGTGATAGCCAACGCAAAGACCGTTGCCGTTAACGATTTTGGTCGGACTGGGTTCTCCCGTTGGTTTCCAACCGGTGCCGGTAATCATTTTACCATCCTTCATCATGAATTCGTACTGCCTTTGACCGTTCTCGTACCACCGGCTCCACGGACCGTTTTGTTTGCCATCCTTATAGTGGATCAAATCATCGATCTTTCCGTTGGCGTGCATCTTCTTTGACCATCCTTCATAAAGAGTCTGTCGATCCGGCAAGTAGAGCAATCGTTCTCCGTCTTTGGTCGATACAGGGATTCTTTCCGCGGGCATTGCCAATTTCATGACATCCGCTAAACCCTTTGCATCTGCTAGATCAGGCCATGTTTCTTTTTCACCCCAAGCCGGGGCAAAACCCAACAGGGCAATCAAGGAAACGAGTGAGAACTTGCCCATGCCTTTAGAGGTATATTCAATCCCCCGCCGAGCAGGTGACGTCGTCGCAGGTTCCTTCGAGATCTTTACCTTCGATGCCGAGTAGGGCGGTGCGTACGGCAACTCCTGCGTTGACGGAGGCCGTGAGGTCAACGGTTGCCTCGACGGTTGCATCGGGAATGCCTGCCGCAAGCGCCTTTTCGATCCTGCCTCCCGAGCAGTAACCACAACCTCGCGTGATTGTTACCGCCAATCCTATGAGGTGTTTTTCTCGTGAGCTCAAATGCTCACTTGCGTTTGTCTTTTCCAAGGCGTCAATGGAATGGAGCGTGTCTAGTTTCATATTGTTCTTGTTCTTACTTTTCTTAACAACCTAGTCAACGATTGACCCACCAGTTTTGAGATCATGGTTTTTGAACTTAAATAGAGAATTCCATTAAGCAAGAGATCAGTGGATTCTTTCACGGCTTCACGATAGGCTTGCATGTACTGAAGTTGGAAATCATCATAGTTTTTATGAAAATTTTCATCGCATTGGCCGCCTTAATGGTAATTTCACACAACCTTTTGGGTAAGGAACCGACCAAGGAAGAACTTTTTAAGAGATTTGAAACGTCTATGAAGAACGTTCGATTCTCCGGTCACTTTACGGTGACTGGAAAGGACTTGGTTCCCGCGAAAGAAACTTACGAAATTCAAAACGTCCAAAAATTGGGTGACGGTGATCTCTGGGTCTTCACTGCTCGAGTGAAATACGGAGGTAAAGACGTTACCTTACCAATGCCCCTGCCCGTAAAGTGGGTTGGCAGAATTCCGGTAATCACCATGGACAACTTGAACCTGCCCGGTCTCGGAACCTTCAGCGCCCATGTTGTGATCGATGGTGGCAAGTATGCGGGAACTTGGTCCCATGGTAAGGTTGGTGGTCACCTTTACGGTACCATCTCGAAGATGGGAAAGTGATGAAAAGACGGCAAATGGCGTAACCTTTAGTAGATTTGTGCTGTATTTATAATGGGTCTTTCACTCTTCGAACAACCAATCTATTTTCACAACTGTTCCGCAAAGTTCCAAAAACAAGAAGATAATCATGGGAAACAAAGTCTATGTTCTTATAGCTGCCTCCATTGGCTTGCTCCTCGGGTTCATTCTTGGCGGTGGTAATGCCCCGCCGGAAACGGCCGAGATTTCAGATGGCGTGAAAAGCTCAACGGATACGGGGAAGACGCTTTCGAAGTCAGAGGGAATTTCTCGGTCAACGGAAGGATCTTTTAATGGCGAGGTGTCTAGCTCGGCGTCATTGCTTGCCGAGGAGGATGTTTCACCGAGGAAAGGACGCACGCCGAGTGACCTTCGCGATCGACTCTTTGCCGCTCAGGTCGATTCCAACCCGATTACGCGTACGGCCGCTTTTGCGGAAGTACTATCCGAACTAGATGAGAATAACGTCGATGCCGTCTTGGAGGCTTTTGAAGATTTGTCTTTCGGATTCGAGCACATGCAGGAATACCGAATGCTGCTCTATGGATGGGGCCGGTTCGATCCCTTGAAGGCTATCGAATACTGCAATGAAAGGGCCAAAGGAATTGGCGCCGGGTTTGCCACTTCGGGGGTGCTTGAAGGTTGGGCTAGTCGTGAGCCTCAGGCTGCCGCCGATTGGGTGAAATCTCCTGATAACGCCGGCATGGCAAAGCTCTATAACTTTGGTCTCGTTCGAGGTTGGGCAAGCACGGATCTCAACGGTGCGTCTCAGTACGTCGCCGGATTGGATTCCGGTGATGAAACGGGGAAACTGGTGGGCATCTTGGCCGAGCAACACATGAAGCAAGGATTCACCAGTGCCCGTCAATGGGCAGAGACACTACAGGAGGACTCCCTTAAGAAAGGGGCTTTTACCAACCTGACCCGCCAAGTTTCACGAGAGCGACCCGAGGAGGTTGCAGGTTGGCTCAAGGAGCATGCATCGAAAGAGTATGCGACTGATTCTCTCCGACAACTGGGCGACAACTGGGGCGAACGAGATCCCGTTTCCGCGATAGAATACTTTGACGAATTGCCTGCGGGGAAGGGAAAGCAGCAAGGCATTCGAGAGGTGATGCAGAGTTGGTCTCGGGACGATCCTGAAGCTTCGGGCAAATGGCTTAACGACCAGGAACCTACAGCCGAGTTGGATCCCGCTGTAGCCGCCTATGCCCGCCAAGTCTCAAAGGATGATGGTGCGAGCGCCATGGAGTGGGCGGTATCTATAACTGAACCGGATTTACAAAAGAAGACCATCACTCAAGTCGGGCACAATTGGTATCGACAGGACAAGGACTCGGTCGAGGCGTGGTTGCCCGAGAGTGGTTTGCCCGAAGCAACTCAGAATGCCATCAAGGCACCGCCCAAGCAAAGTTGGTGGGAGTCCCTGCGACCTGGCAAATGATGAGTCGGGCTCTTAGCGTTCGAGCTTCGCTAAGTAAACTTCCGGTTCCTTGTTGAATTTCTTCAGGCAGGGTTTGCAGCAGAACTTTACCGTAACCCCCTCGTGATTGTGAACGTAGGGTTCTCCCATGCCGCCCAATTCCTCTCCGGAAACGACACAGACTTTCAGCGGGTAGCCATCGATTTTCGCGGAGGCGTTGCTTTCAGTGTCGTTTGAATCGTCAGCAGGTGCGGGAGCCTGAGTCGAGCAACTGGCGAAAATCCCAAGAGAAATGCTGATTATAAATAGAAACGGAATGCTTTTCATATAGGCTTAAACTGATCCTTTGGAGGATTTGCGTCAAGCAAGAGCATTTGATCTTACTTTTGTCTTTTGCTTCTTGAGGCTTGGCTTTTGAGATTCGAGATAGTTACTCTTATGAGTTATGGATGCCTTTTCTAAATTGTTTCTGACGACATTTGGAATTTTATCCTCGTCGCTTGTGGCTTTCGGGAAGCCACCCAACGTCGTGCTCATCGTTTCCGATGACCAAGGCTACGCAGACTTAGGTTGCTTTGGTTCGAACGAGGTAAGGACGCCTCATCTCGATCGTCTGGCAGAGGGTGGTGTCAAACTGACCAGTTTTTACGTTGCATGGCCTGCTTGCACGCCGTCACGCGGAGCATTGCTCACCGGGCGTTATCCCCAGCGCAACGGCATCTACGACATGATACGCAACGAGGC
>JABHOU010000384.1 GCA_018695085.1 Opitutia bacterium
ACTGGTCGAGCGGTTCGTTCCGTTGCTCGATAGCGCGGACGAAGCCGTCCATGAGAATGAACTGTCGTCGAAGATCCTTTTCGGCAGCAATTTCGTCGAACACTTTGGCCAGGGGTTCCAAGTTGTCCTTTAGGATGGCGAAGCGTATGAGGTCGGAAAGGAGACCTGTGGGTGCTTTCGTCTCCTCCGAGAAGATATGCTTAAGCATGGCTGCGGCGTGGGGCAGAGCCGAACTTTTGACTGCCAGTTGAACGCGGGGTTCTTCGGCGTTGGCAAGTGCGAGCCGTACGAGAGCCTTTCCCGCCTCCGCATTCTGCCACTCACCGAGGGAGAAAGCGACTTGCCTGCGAACCCGGATTGACTCGTCTTCGATTCGTGAAACGATTAGGTCGGCATGATTCTCCTCGCAGAGGCGAACGGCCTGTTCGCGTACGCTGAAATGAGGGTCTTCCAAGGCTTGCTTCAGCACCTTGGAATCGAGACTGTCGAGACCTTCCAGAATGCAGAGGGCCTGAAGGCGAACCTTTGGACTCTTGCTCGTTTGGGCCAACTTGCGAAGGTCGGCGGATGCATCCTCGCCTCCTCGAGCCAAGAGCAGACGCTGGATAGTGTCGCGTTGCCAACCGTTAGGGCTGTCGAGAGCAGCCACGAGTGTCTTCGTCGACATCCGGTCAAGACGGGGCGTCTTTCGAAGTTTGGATCCTTTAGGTAAAACGCGCCAAATGCGGCCTCTGTTTGAGCCTTCGCGCAGGTTCACCCTGCTTTGCATCCCCGGAGGGATCCATTTCGGATGTTCGATTACAAGCCGGTACATGTCGGCCACGTACAAGGCCCCGTCGGGACCGGTTTTGGTCATTGTGGGTCGAAACCAATTGTCCGAACTGGCGAGGAATTCGCTTTTCTCTTCCCCCTTGGCGCGATTACTGGTGAAGGTGATGCCGTCAGGTGCGAGCACCTCGCGATGTATGAGGTTGTGAACGGGTTCACTGATAAAGACGCTGTGCTCGAAATCCGGACCGAAGAGTCCGCCGCGATAAGGCGATGGGCTATTTGCGCTCGTGACCATGCCGTAAGCACCCGGCATGTTTGGACGTTCCATTCGTGGACTTATCGGAAAGCAACGACGAGAGTCGGGGTAGTTGAAAAGCATTTGGCGGGTATCCTTGACGACCAAGTGCGGGTTACGTGTAACGTAGTGAAGCGGCAGGTGGATGTGCCAAAGCCAATTTGGATTGTTGTTGCCGAACCAGTTTCCCCAGTCGTCCCGGTGCAGACCGAACTGGGTTTGGTTGAACAGGGTCTGCATCTCGCCCGTGACCTTGAAGCGAAAGTCGCGGCCATTGATGTTCACGACTTTGCCCGTGGCGGTGCTCTTGATCATTCCTCCACTGTCGCCATTTGCGGCGTAAATCCAATTGTCCAAACCTAGGACGAAGCCGTTCATGCGATGTTGCTGATTGCCTTCGCGAAAACCCGTGAAGAGGACCTTGCGAAGGTCGGCCTTGCCGTTGCCGTCAGTGTCCTCGGCATAGAGGATATCGGGGGCAGCGCTTACAAGGACGCCTTTTCCCCATGCCATGACGCCGCTTGGGAAGTTGAGTCCGGAAAGGAACACGGTCGAATGATCGTATCGACCATCATCGTTACGATCCTCGAGAAAGCGAACGATACCACCTGGCGCCCCCTTGCCGTTGATCCCCGAGGGATAGTCCCCCATCTCGGTCACCCAGAGTTTGCCGTCAGCTCCCCAGTCGAAGGCAACGGGATCAAGGACTTGTGGTTCGCTCGCGACCAACTGTACCTCAAAGCCATCGCGTGTCTTGAAGCATTGTCTGCTTTCCTCAGGCTCCTTGGCTCCGGGGCCACCGAAATCCAGCAACTGCTTGAACGAGCGGCGATCGACCACGTCGGGGAGATTTGCGGTGTTTTCGTTTTGCACCCAAAGATGCCCGCTATGGAACCACGCCCCATTGTTCGGATTGAAACCCCCGCGAGAAATCATCGGGATGGCGTTGGTCTCGTTGCGCTTTCCTTCCCGTACTGTGTAGCTCCAGCCCGGATGCCAACCGAGACCGGCATTGAGGTGTGTGGCCCAAAGGTGAATGCCCCAGTGCTCTTCATCGGAAAACACGATGTCATCAAAGCCGTCATCATTAAGATCCACAAATCTCAGGCCTTCACTCGCGTGATTAATACCCTTTGGCAGACCATATCCCCGTTCGCTCCAGCTTTTCTTTTTTGCGTCCCAACCGTAAACACTTTTACCGACAAGCTCGCAAACGCCGTCATTGTCAATATCTCGAAGGATGCC
>JABHOU010000251.1 GCA_018695085.1 Opitutia bacterium
CATGGCGCCACGCGGTCCGTAGCGTAGGTCGACCGGAATAAAGCTCAGGTTGGTGGAGAATATAATGTCGCTGACATATTTCTCGTCGTAACCGAACTCTCCCTCGTTCCACTGCAAGAACTCAACCCGGTTGGTCGACTTGTAGCGCACCTTGACCATGCCGCCCTGCAGCTCCTTGGGCCAATTGGGAAAGTCCACGAACTCCTGGCCGCAAACCCCCGAGTAAGCCTGCAGCCCGGAAGGACGGGGATGCTGCTCGGGATACGGGGGATCCAATGCATGGTGGGCAGAGGCGAAAATCGGGTAACTAGCCACGTGCTGCCCCCAATCGTCGAAGGTCACGCCCCATGGATTGGTGCTGGCGTGCGTGCCGAACGCGGTCAATCGGTGCAGTTTCGGTTCCCAGGCAAACCATCCGCTGTTCTGTTGACGGACGGGGCCATAAGGAGTTTCGACTTGGGTGTGGTGAAAGATGGATTCGCGGAAGATAAGATCGCCATCGGGAGTCCACGCAAAATCGTGCAGGGCGTGGTGGGAATCCTCGGAACCGAACCCGGTCAGGACGGTCTCTCGATGATCCGCCTTGCCGTCGCCGTCGGTGTCCTTGAGGAAAGTCATGTGGGGCTCTTCCGAAACATAGACTCCTCCGTCACCGAACTCGAAGGAAAGCGCCACGTTGATATCGTCCGCCCAGACCGTGGACTTGTCCGCCTTGCCGTCGCCATCGAGATCCTCAAGAATAACGATCTTGTCGTTCGGGGTCTGCCCGGGGTAAACGTGGGGATAGGTGGTTGAGCAGCTCACCCACATGCGACCAAGAGAGTCCCAGCGCATCTGGATAGGACATGCGATGTCGGGGAACTGTTCTTCACTGGCGAAAAGAGTTACCTCGAACCGCGGATCCACCTTGAATGCCTCGCGTTCCTTCTTCGGGGTCATCCACTGGTTAGCTCCGCGACCCACTTTGGTCTTGGGCATCTCCGGAACATTGGAGTCATCGATCTTGGCGGGTACTTTCTTGCCCGCGGCAAGAGCATGGATGCGATCGTCGCGATTGACCGTCATGAGATCGAAATTTCGCATCGCGGGAAGAAAGTCCAAATATCCATAGCTGCGGTTGCGACCACCGGTGTAGTAAAAGGTGTTGAGCGGACGGTAGCGAAAAAAGTGTTGCTTGTTTTTCTCCACCACTGCGTCGCGCACCTTCTCGTCCAGCTTGGGAGCCTCCTTGCCAAAGAGTTGCTTGAAAACGGTCGAGGCAAACAATTGATAGCCCTTTTCATTCAAATGAGCCCCATTCATAGTGAGGTCGTTGCCAGGCGATGCCATGGCCTTCTCAGTGGCCGTGAATGCATCCACGAAGCCTACTTGTTGCTCGGCCGACACTTCCTGCATCACCTTGAGATAGGCTTTGATATTGGCGTTGTTTCGGTCAGCCGCCGCCACTCCCTTGACGTTCTCGTTGGCAATGGGCGAAATCAGCACGACGCGAGCCGCGTTCTTGCCGTTGTAGGCCTTGGCTTTCACGCCTTCCAAGTATTTCGTCAGACGCTCGCGAAAGGCGGACAATCCGGTCTTCCCCGCAAAGGATTCGTTAAACCCGAAGGCCGCCAGCACGACGTCCGCCTGCATCGCGGTCAAATGCTGTTCGGCGTCGGCGAAGTTGGCGGGACGCGGCTGCAGGTCGATTTCGTCCGCCGCCCACGAAAGATTACGAACCACCAGTTCCTCTCCGGGATGAGCTTGCTGCAGGAGCGCCTCGAGGTGCCCGAACTCATGCATGCGGTCAAACAAGGTATTGCCGACCAAGCCTATGCGTGTTCCTTGATCTAAATCCAAAGGAAGTGTTGTCTCAACCGGTTCAGCGGGTTCCGCTCGCTTCGCCGTTTTCTGGAACATGGCGTATTTGCCGAACTGGTCGTTCTGGGCAAAACTCGAAAATAGGGAGCAACCGAAGAATCCGACCGCAAGACAAAAGGAGATTTTGAACTTCATATTAAGGGAAGTGGATAAGTTGAGGAAAAAGTCCTACCCGAAAACTGCTGACTCGTCTAGCGCGGATAAAAGACTAGTCATCGAAAAGTTCGCATAGGGATCGAGGCTAGAACTGAAAAGTCAATCCCAGTTTGGCGATGGACTCAGTCTTGTAGGTACGGAACCTCTCGAGTTCTCGATTATCACCCTTGTCGAAACCTTTGTTGAAGACAAAGAAAAGGTCATTGCCCGATTTCAAGATGTAGCGAAACCGGTTGTTAATTCCGATCCTTTCGGACTGGTTGTCGTATTGGACAATGCTGTTGAAGGAGAGTCGAGTATTCGGCGTGATGCGCACACCGAGAGAACTGGTCCAGGCATCGAAGTCACCCACCGTCAGCTCGGCCGAGGTGAGACCTCCTCCCAAGTTGAGTTGCGCGTGCTTTGAAGGACGCCATGAAAGTCCGCTTCCGATCTTGAATGCCTTGCCGGCGTAATAGTCGCCGTAACCCAACTCCAGTTCACCGAAGACCGGACGATTCGTACTCGACTGATATTCGAGTTCGAATTCAATCCCTCGATAGTCACCCGCAGCAAGGTTCACCCCGTCCACGATCTCGAAAGTTTCATTCAAGACCTCGCGCTCGAATTCAAACTCCACGCCGAAACTGTCTCCGGCAAGGGTACGCAGCTCGATCATTTTCAATTCGACCTCCTCGGAATCCAAGCTGCCGTTCAGGAGATCGTAGCGCGTATATTCGGCGCCCACAGAAATATCATCGAGCCAATCACTGTCCGGTTGGTCGAAGGCATAGGAAAAATCAATGGATGAAGATTGCCCTCCCCGTCGACGTACAAAACCAAGGGCAGGCTCAAAGTCCTCTCCCGTGCGCACCCAATGTCCACCCATGCGAAAAGGATAATTCGGAAAAGAAAACCAACTGCCCACAACGTCGTCAGAACCTTTCACTTCATCGTTGGTGCTCATGTAAAAACTGTGCCATGACACGCTTTGTCCCTGCCACCACTCGCTCGCCCGCAAATTGAGGTCCACCCCGACCAGATGATTGTCGAGATTATCCTGCGGGTCGCCGTAGGTTAAGATGGTTCCAATCTTCGACTCTTCCATGAGGTCATAGGTAAAACGACTAACGAAAACCTCGTCAGAGTTCAAGCTATCGTGATTGTCTAGACGCATGCCCAACACACCGATTCCCAACGGCCCATGTCTCCCCGTGATCTTAGCCCCGCCGACAACATCGATCTTTTTGCCCTCAGTGGATAGACCGATAGTCCGAGAATGAAAGGCCAAAGGGCTCTTGTCTATTCCACCAAAGGAGAAGTGCTCTGCTCCCTCGAGGAAGAAATCTCGTTTTTCCGGAAAAAAGAGCGGAAAACGAGTTAAGTTGACCTTCTGCTGATCGACCTCTGTCTCGGCGAAATCCGTATTATAGGTGAAGGTGGAGGTCAAACTGGGGGTCATTCGGTAGAACAGATCGAACCCGGCATCGAATTCATAATCGTCAATCGCCCCCTCCGACGTCCACTTACTGGATAGGTAAGGCTTGAAATCGATCCCCTTGCCCGATTCCACTCCCAGCAATCCGTCGATTCGTCCGGCTTCCTCCAGCGAAAACCATTGCCTGTTGCGAGTGAAGCCCACCCACCGCGAACGTTCTTGATTGCGAGAAAACCAACGACCAAAGTCTATTCGCCATTCATCCGAAGATGAATCGAATGGGATACTTCGGAAAGGTATGGCGAACTCCGCCGTCCATCCCAGTTCATCCCGGTGAGATCGTACCTCCCATATGGTATCCCAATCCATATTCGGGCGACGCATGTCGGAATTGATCAAAGCCTCGCCCTTGGCTCCGTTTGGGTTGGTTCGAAAATAATAGCCTTCCCGACTTCTTTGAAAAGGGTCCAGCAGGACAAAAAAATAGTCGTCTCCCTTCACCGGGGCATCGCGCTGCATGACGCCGGCCCGAATCTTGTCGGGTTGAGAATCAAAGCAACGGACACCAATGTAGAGAACCTTTTCGTTCCGACAAATCCTCACCTCCGTCTTTTCCGTCGCGAGTGCTCCTTCCTCGGGACGCCGCTGACGGAAGTCCTTCGCCAAGGCAGCCTCGAGCCAGCAGTCATCGTCCAGTTTGCCGTCTATCTGAGGAACTTCATTAATCTTCGGAATGGTAAGTAGTTTTACCTCTTGCCCAAAGAGGGCAGTCGCCGAAAACGCAAGGACTGCAAAACAAAAAAGGTGAAAGAAAAAAAAGATCATAAATCTGAGAGGACAAAAAATGGGAGCCGATTGAGCAAGGCTCAAAACGAGGCGACCTTGAACACAGATCAAATCAATAAGCTGTTAGTCCGTTACGCCCATGATGAATTCGAGCAGAGCAATCGTCATAAAGTTCTCCCTTCAATCTTTCTCTTTTCCTTGACCGTGCTTCCCACCCTTTCCTTGGTCGCGTTTCCCGCCTTTGCCACCTTTTCTCTTGCTCACGGCAGTCGGGTCGAAAGAAGGGTTTGGACCAGAAGTAAGCGCTGCTCCCGTTTCTTTCCACCAGGCAAACAATTCCATTTCCAAAAGTTCTTTCTCCCGGACTTTTGATTTCGAAAGATCGTTCGTCTCATTTGGATCTCGGACAAGGTCGTAAAGTTCGGATCGTTTGTCCTCGAAGAAATGGATCAGCTTGAGGTTACCCTTGCGTATAACGCTAGAGGGGGAACCTTTCCCGATATAACACGGGAAATGCCAGAACAGGCTTTCACGCTCAAGTGACTTTTCGCCTCGAAAGAGTGGGACCAAACTCATACCGTCCGGTCGATGAGAAGGCTCGTGGGACAATCCGGCCAGTTCCACCAAAGTGGGGTAAAAATCCATTCCAACGACAACCTCTTCACAGGCTTGCCCACTTGCCTTCACGCCATATCCCCATACGGCTGCAGGCACCTTCAAACCACCCTCGTAGAGCGATCCCTTGCTCCCTTTCAGAGGTGAGATACGGGAGGGAATTCCGCCATTGTCGGAAGTAAACAAAACGGTGGTGTTTTTTGCGATACCTCGCTTCTCCAAGTCGGCCATTATCCGCCCCACGTTGCGGTCCAACGCTTCCACGCTGGCCAAGTATTCGGGATCGATTTTCGAGTCGTCAAGGGCTTGGAGCTTTCTTTGATACTTGGCAAGCAAGTCGGCCGGAGGTTCGAATGGAGCGTGAATCGCATGATAGGGCAGATAAACAAAGAACGGTCGTCCACCGGCTTGGTCAATGAACTCGAGGGCCTCGTCCGTGAAGTCGTCCGTAAGATAGGAACCGTCTTGCTTCAGGTAACGGTGTTTTTCGTAACCCAAGTCCTGTGGACGCAGAAACAAATCGAATCCTTGACCCGTCGGCGTAACGGGCGAGTTTTTCCCGCGACCGAGGTTCCACATACCGAAGCAACCCGTCGCGTAACCGGCTTTCTTCAAGACCTCGGCCACTGTCACGATCTCCGCGGGCATTGATTCGCTGCTTCTCGCCGAAGTGATCTTATGGTGAGGAGAACCGGGTGCATGCCTTTCATCCACAACCGTGTAAACTCCGTGCCGTGGTGGATATTGTCCAGAAAGCAGGCAAGCTCTGGATGGAGCGCAGTTGGGTGCGCTTGCATATGCGTTCTTAAAAACTACCCCCTGCTTTGCATAATGATCGAGGTGTGGCGTTTCAGCAATTTTTTCTCCAGAAAACCCGACATCCCGCCAGCCCATATCGTCAATAAATATAAGAATGAAATTTGGTTTATCGCCAACGGAGGTGGATCTAGATGCAGGGTTAAATGGTGCAGCGCTTGGTGAACGCTCCGGTGGAGACGCTCGGCGGGCATCATCGGGGCGAGATTTTTTACCTCTGCCTCCCTTGCCCCCTTTTCCCTTACTAGCACCCCCGCCAGGCCCACGGGCTTCCGCCGCCTTGAGTTCGACAGGAGTCAATCGCCCATCTCCATTGGTATCGACCTTGGTCACGAATCGAAGAAAAAATCCGCTTAACTCGGAAGCAGATATCTTGGCATCGCCATTCCGATCAAACTCCTTTGCGTGACCCCGGATAAATCCACCCATGGGAGACTTCGGCCCATCCCCACCCCTCCTTTCGATTTCAGCGAAGTTAAGGTAACCGTTACCATCGCGATCATAGGCCGAAAAAACCTTCTTAGCCTCCGCAGAGACTTCCTCTGAGGAAACGACACCGTCGCCGTTTGTGTCCAGTTCACTGGCATGGGCCACGATCCATGGCTTGCGGGCCTCGCCCTTGGGCGGACCTTTTCCCCCGCCACCAGGCCGCTGCTTTTGTCCAGGGCCTCCGCGACCGCCTTGGCCACTCCCGTCATCTCGCGATCTCGGATGATGGGTTTCCGTCCTGGTTCCCGACGAATCGACGAAGGTAAAGGTAACCGAACCATCAACGGCAATCAAGTAGTTGACCTGCCGCCTCTCGCCATACACCTCATACGCCAAGCTGTAACTGTTCGGCTTCGGGGATGCGAAACCGGTTATCTTGGCGCCCTTGAGCCCGGGCAAGGACGGTCTGACCCCTTGAGCTCGTGGCTGTGGATCAACCTGGCCCTCTCGTTCAACGACTTCGCCATAAAATCCGCCGTTCAAATAAGGATAAGTTTTCGTAGCATGATAATGGTAATTCCCTTTTGAGTCCTTGTGTCCGTTCAGCCAATCAAGGCCTTTGGCCACCGAACCATCCGGTTCCAAGTAGCCGTATATTGGATAACCGTCCAAGGCATAGGCAACCGGCTTGCCCTTGCCCACGGTTACCTCCAGATGTACCGGGGCGACGTGATAATGGTAATCGTCGCCCCGACCGCAATGACCACCCCACTTGTCAAGTTCGCCCGCCAACAAAGTATCGGTTTTGCCATTATTCTTGATCGGATTGAAAATGGGTACGCCATTTGCAGCCAGTGCAATGGCTCCCCGAAAGAAATTACTCTTCGCCGACATAGGATGTTCTGCAGGAACCGGACGGAGCGGAATGCGCCAAGCGTTGCCTCCTATGTAAGGTTGAGGCAGAGGGACTTGCTGTTGCCAAGCCGTGATCCCCTCCATCATGCCGTGGTCGGGCATGCCGTTTGACTCGACGAAGAGGTAATCATTGTCCCAACGCAGTTTGAGATTGTCTCCGAAGGCCTTGAACGGGAGAGCCGCGGCAGGGGCTTGGACCGAACCCGCAGCGGGCCGACGAACGGGAGGATTTCTCTGGGCTTCGACGAAGATCCTATCTTCCTTGCTCAGTCGATTGAGACTGTTGGTCAGTTTAGTTCCGTCTTTTTTTTGCAAGGCAACAAGCGAAGTTGCTAAGGGGATCTCGATGTGAGGCTCACCGCTTGAATCGGTCCTAATTCGCAAAGGGGCGGAAGATTCTCGCTCAACCTCGGTATGATGGTTGGGGTGACCATGGGAAATACTTGTCAAACCCGTGAACAAGGCAAACAGTGTGGTTATCGTAGATATACTTGTTTTCATGATTAATTCCTCGATTCGGTTATTCGTTCAAGATAGGAAAAACCTTTGGTTGGCTACCATTGGAAGGGCGATCCACCCGACGTCGAAAAATGATCGTGTTGTCCAGTTCGAGGTCTGCCGTCCAGATGAATTTCGCTCCCTTGAAATCGACATCGTAGAAAGGTTGCTTGGGTCCGACCTGTTCTTCCGCGAACTCCTTAGCGTTGGCCCAGGATGAATCGTCGAATGCCACCGCATGCCAATCCTTGGGGATCGGGATGCGGGAAACCCGTGGATTCTTGACCTCGCCACCGATCGGACCATGGAAGAAGTTCTTGGCTTTCCAAGAGGAGTCAGTGACGGTTCCGTCCGAAAACTTCAGGATGAAGCCCCCGTCCCCAATGTTGGTATTCTTGTACTCCATTGCGGTTTGGGGATCCGCATTGTCCTTGGCCATCACGGCGATGGTCATGGGATACTTCGGCAACAGGTTCACCGAGATGACGTTGTGCGGAATGAACTTTATGGAATCAACCGCCACCATCTCACCATTGACATATAAGACGAACCAATTGTCGGCGTAGACGTTTGCCTTGATCGTATCCTCGATGCGAGGTTTGCCCAGACCGCCTCCGGGGCGTTGCTTGCCTCCCTTGACGCTACGACGCTTGCCGGGTGGCTTGGGCTTTGGCGTATCAACCGCCACAATGAAATCCTCATCCGAGGGATTGGGATTGTCAACCGACATGACCGGCAAAGCCAAGCAGGAAGACGTAAACATCATCAGTAAAGGGGGAATCGTTTTATTAGTTTTCATAAGATTGCATCTCTTCACTTGGCTTTCTCTCGCTCTCCCTTGCCACCCTTCTTGCCTCCTCCTTTATCTCCTTTCTTCCCCTTGCCTTTGGACATCTCAGGAGGATTCGCAGGGTCGTATTTCGGGTTGGCTTTGGGCAGTTCGGCACCAACTAGGTCAAGGTAGAGATTGAGACGGTTGTGCAAGCGGATGGTTTCTTCAGGCATACTAGCGGAGAGGTCGTTCCTCTCGAAAAGATCCTTCGATAAATCGAACAGGCTCAACTTCCCCGTCTCGTAAAACTTCATCATCTTCAAATTGCCCAGAAAAATGGCAGAATGAGGGGTATCTCCTTGATAATGTGGGAAATGAAAGACAAGTTCTTGACGCGGTCGCTTAACCTCTCCTTTCCCTGTCGCGAGCAAGGGCAGGATGCTCCCGCCTTCGATGCCCTCGGGCAAAGCCTGCTTCACACCTGCAATTTTGCAGAAAGTCGGGAAGAAATCATACCCCACCACGCGTGAATGACAAAAGCTATTGGGCTTTATGCCGGGGCCTCTGATGATAAGCGGGACGCGGATTCCACCTTCCCAGACGCCGCCTTTGCCTCCGCGCAAGCCACCTTTCTTTCCACCACCACCGCTCGCACCATTGTCAGCCATGTAAATGAGGTATGTGTTCCCACCGATTCCCAACCTCTCGATACCGTCCATCACCAGTCCGACACCGGTGTCAAGATCCTCCGTGATGGCAGCGCGGAGAATCCTCTTGTCGTCTCTTCCACCATTTGCGCCAAAGTACTTCTGTTTGGTTTCTTCAAATGCGTTCTCGGGGTAATGCAAGGCGTGATAAGAAAGTTGAATAAAGAAAGGTTTTCCCGTCTTGACGCTTTTCTCCATGAACGCATTGGCTCGACGCCCCATGCCAAAAATATCGACTGGATTGGGATCCTTGAAGGGTGCCGCGTCCTTGTTGCCCGTGTCACCGTCGTGCTCGTCGTAACCGTGTTTCCCTGGCCCGTCTCCGGCAAGGTGCCATTTGCCGTAATGCGCGGTGGCATAGCCTGCTGTCTTGAGCATTTCTGCGATGGTCACCTCATCGGTCGACAAGTTCTTGTTGATTGCGGGGGGGATCAGCTTGAATCCATCCTCGGCTCTCATGGTTGGGGCGGCCTTGGTCCAACGCATCCGAGCAGGGCTTTTTCCCGTCTGCAGACTCACCCGAGTCGGCGAACAAACGGAAGCAGGCGAATATGCAG
>JABHOU010000239.1 GCA_018695085.1 Opitutia bacterium
AAAGCGTAGATGGATTGGCATTGAGAAGCTTGAGCTCGCTTTAGACACAGAGATCATGGATGCGGCCCGAATCAGGTGGTGGAGGGCGGACAGGAACAAAGATGGCAAATTGCAGTATTCCGAATTTCCGCACCCGGACTGGAAGCGAGCCAATCGAAATGACGATGACGTGGTTGACTGGGCTGAAGAGGTATCGGATCGCGTTCTCAGGAAGTTGGCTGAGGAGGGAGACTTTTTAGCGAAACATGGTAAAGACTCGCAAAAACAGTGGCCCTCGATTTATGCCTGGGGCGTCGCTCACCCCGATTTTGAACAGGTCTTCCATTTCATCGACTGGGATCGCGACGGCAAGATCACCTCGGCGGAATACAAGGCCTTTGAGGATCAGCTAAACGCTTACAACGATCCCTCCTTCCCCAAAACCAACCAGAACGGACAAACCCGCGAAGACCTTCTTTTAGAAGTAAGGTCGAGGAAGAAACCGAAAGCCATCACGAAGAGGAAGTCCGGAGCAGCGGACCCGCACACAGTGCGAATTGAGGCCGCCTTCAGCAAAGAAAAGCTGGCCAAGGCACGCGAGATGTGGGCTGCTCTCGATAAGAATCGCGATAACATCTGGCAATACGATGAGTTCCCGCACCCGGATTGGAAGCGTGCCAATCGCGATGGCGATGACGGCTTGAGTTGGAAGGAAGAATTGGCCGACCAAATGTTCAGAAGACAATCGAAAACCTATCCCAAAAAATATGGCTCCACGACACAAAAGGAATGGCCCACTCAGCAAGCCTGGAATAAGGATCGGGCCGACTTCAAGCAGCTTTTCGCGTTTATCGACTGGGATCACGACGGGGTGATCACGGTTGCCGAATACGAGGTCTTCGATGTGCAGATCAAGTCCTATCACGACGGGTCCTATCCCAAAACAAATGAGCAGGGAGAGACTGGAATGGAGGTCTTCAAGCGACTGACTGCCCAGCCCACGAAAGCTGGCCAAGCACAAAAAGCGGGGCAATTGCGGAAGACATCGTGGGATTCCAAGGAAGAGTGGAATCGCGATAGGCCGACGGTGAAGTGGATCTTCCCCTTCATCGACAAGAACAGCGACGGCACGATCGACACCGATGAGTACCAGGCGATTCAGAAGTACAAGAAGAAGCATGCAGATTGGATGGATCGGGCTCGCAAAGAAATTGGGGCAACCGCCTCGGAGAAAAAGTAATGGCGACGATCGCTTTTGATGTCTACGGGACCTTGATCGATACCGACGGTGTGGTGTCCCGATTGCGCGAGTGGATTGGTTCGCAGGCGGAGGTGTTTTCGAAAACCTGGCGAAGCAAGCAGCTCGAGTATTCGTTTCGGCGGGGACTGATGCGGCACTACGAGAACTTCGCGGTCTGCACGCGTCAGGCGCTGGAGTATTGCTGCGCCGAATACGATGTTTCGTTATCTTCGGAACAGAAAGACATGTTGCTGCAAAGCTATCGCGGGTTGCCTGCTTTTGCAGACGTCGAAGAGAGTCTGGTCGCGTTGAAGGCGGGTGGGCATTGTCTTTTTGCGTTTTCCAACGGTACTTCCGAAGCTGTCGAGGAGGTTTTGCGTGCCAATGGCTTGCGTGAATGCTTTGAGGATGTCGTCAGTTGTGACGGCCTTAAGACCTTCAAGCCGAACCCGGATGTCTACCACTATTTCATGAGGGAAGCAGGCGACTCAAAGGACGCGTGGTTGATTTCCGGCAATCCGTTTGACGTGATCGGTGCCATATCGGCGGGCATGAAGTCGGCATGGGTCAAGCGTTCTGACCGTGTAGTCTTTGATCCGTGGGGAATCGAACCGACCCTTACCGTCGCCACCTTGAGCGAACTGTGTGAGAAATTGGATATCAACAAACCCTAAGGAACTTATGAATAAAACGGTTGTTAGTATTGTTAGTACATTGATATTTTGCTTCTGGAATTCAGGGGATTTGAGAGCCGAGGAAACAAATGGGAAAGGTTTGCCACCGATCCAGTTGGTGGCGGGCGATAAAAGTTTCATTGCGGCAAACCAAGAACGCGTCGATCTTGTCAGGCAAATACCTGGATTGGTCGCTTTATGGGATTTTGTTCAGCGGCGGGATTCGTGGAAGACGCGCAATCCATTTATTTCCATCCCGGGAAAATCTAGCGGACGGGCCTATGAACTCGAACCCAGAAACATATCGCGCGACTTTTGGCATGAGGGACCGCAAGCGACGCTTGCCGATTTTGAGTTGTTTGGGCGAGGACCATTCGGTCAAGCCGTCCGCTTTTCGTATCCTCGCAGCAAAGCGCATTTACCGGTCCTGGCCGTGCCACGAAAGAGTCTTCACGACTCACCTTTGGATATCAAAGGCAAAGGAAAATCCGTCACCTTGGTGGTTTGGTTGCTTTACGAAAAAGGCAGTCATGCGATCGCTGGAATGTGGCACGAGGGCACCGTTACCCCGAAGGGAGAACCTCCCATAGTAAAGGAGCCCGGCAAGCGGCAGTTCGGGCTTTTCGCTGGTCTGCAAGCACACAGGGGTGGGGTCGGCGCTCACATTTCGGAGAATGGTGGTTCATCGTTTGGCAACATCTACGCTCGGCACCTCGCGGCCACACCAACGAAAATGAAAAAAATCAAACCGGATATGAAACCCAGCGAGACCGATTCATATTGGAACGCAGTCGGTCTGGTTTTTCACAACGAAGAAAATCGCGTGACCGCCTACTTGAATGGTTTGGCCAAGGAAGTTTGGGTGGAGAATCCGAAAGAGTCACGATTCTTTGAACATGCCTATCGCGCTTGGCAACAGGGACAGCTGGCTGCTATCGATGGAATCCAACCTGGTGAGGACGCGAATTTTCCCAAGGATCAATTCTACAGACCTCCCGAGGATGAACCGGTTGAAACGAGAATTATCGAGCGGAGATCGGGTCGCATCGTACGGCTGGAAACCTATCCGTTCACAAAGATTGAGGCCACCTATCAGGTGCAGCCAGACGGAAGCTTAGGGAAGCTACTGAAGCGTGACTTGGTTGCCCTCAAAATCCAACCCCTACTATTTCGGTTACGATATCTATGCTCCCAAGACAATGGAGCAAGGCGGACCGTTTACCATTGGTCGCGTTATCCACAGTAATCGACACGCGACGCTTTCCGCTTGGATCGGTGGTGTCGCCGTATTCGATCGCGCCCTTTCTGGCGACGAAATGAAAAGGCTCGCGAAAATTGGGAATTGCTCGGGTGCGGCTCAGTAAAGTGTCAAAACCTAACAAACAGTTGGAATGGAATTTAGAAAGCTCCGGTGCACCTGAAAAAGAATAGCCCTACTAAACAAATCTCTTCTTAGTGAAATTCTTTTAATCAATCTTTTCTGGTATAAGAAATCGAATACTTTAGACATATAATTTTGATATGAAACTTCTCTTTGTATTAACCATAATTTTGAACGCTCTGCTTGTTTGGCCAGGCTGCTTGGTTGCCGAAGTCAAAAGGTACGAAGCGGATGTCTGCGTGTATGGTGGCACGGCCAGTGGCGTCATGGCGGCGCTGGCAGCGGAAAAAGAAGGTTCCAAGGTGATCCTAATCGAGCCCACCCGCTGGCTTGGCGGAATGACAGGCGGAGGGATCAACCATCTGGACTGGGGAAAAGGCGAAACGGTGGGCGGCTCGACCTACAGGATCCTGATGGAGGGATTGAAGGACCCTAAAAGAGCTCATCAAGGGCATGCCAAACATGGCATCGGCAACAAACAGTATCGCGAGCGCTTCAAGAAGGCCGTCGAGGATCGAGGCATCACCGTGATCTACGACCACCGCGTGGGCAAAGTCCAAGTCGGGGACGAGACCATCTATAAGCCAACTCGCCAAAAACCAATTGCCATGGGTGAGAAGGTTGCCTCAAAGAACAAAAATAATTCTATCCAATCGATCACGCTCGACTACGCACCTGTTGATGAAACCGGCTGCCCCATTCCCGAGCCCAAGAAGCGGAATGTCATTACGGTCTCCGCAAAAGTGTTCATCGATTGTTCCTATGAGGGGGACTTGCTCGCGATGAGCGGAGTCAACTACACCTGGGGGCGAGAGTCGCGGGAACATTACAAGGAATCGCTTGCCGGGGTGCGTCCTAGTCTGTGGGTTCACGACATCGATCCCTACGTCGAACCTGGCAACCCTGAGAGCGGATTGATCCCATTCGTCCAAGATCGGAAGCTGGGGCCTTTGGGCAGTGCCGACTCGTTGACGATGGGGTACTGCTTTCGACACGAGTTCGACATGAGCGGCAAGGGCATACCGATTCCCGAGCCGAAGAATTATGACCCGGCCGAATTTGAAGTCTACCGGCGAGCCATTCGCGATGGTGTCGACATCTTCACAAGCCGAAAGATGCGGACAACACTCAACAAGATCACGGATGCAAAGAGGGGGCCGTTTGTTGGAGGCGCCCAATCCAATCGAAACCTAATGGGGTCCACCGTCTACGGGTGCAACGAGGACTACCCGAACGGTGATTGGGCGACGCGGTCAAGGATCTGGAAGTTCCATCAGGAGTTCCTGATCAACTCGATCCACTTCGCAAAAACCGATCCCTTGGCCCCAAAAAGCATGAAGCAACGTGCGATGAAGACCTCATTCAGGAAAGGGGTGTTCGATGAGACCGGTGGCTGGCCAAACCAGTTCTATGTCCGGCAGGCCCGGCGCATGGTGTCGTCGTACGTTGTCACACAGAAGGACCTCGAGGGAAAAACCGACCCACCTCATACGGTGAGTCTTGCCGCCTATGGGGTCGACGATTGGCCGTACGCGGTGGTCGTGGAGGATGGCAAAGTCGCTGTGCAGGGCGGTGCGTTTTCCATCGTTTACCTGGACAACGGGAAATACAACGGTAGTTACAAGATCCCCTACGAAGCCATCGTGCCACGCAAGGGAGAGTGCGACAACCTGCTCGTTCCCGTTTGCGTCTCGGCCAGCCATATCGCATTCACCTCTCTTCGCATGGAGCCTGTCTGGATGATACTCGGCGAATCCGCCGGCGTGGCCGCCGCCATGGCCGTTGATGCTGCAATTCCGGTACAGGACGTTCCCTACAATCAGCTTCGGCCCAAACTGGAAAACCTTATACAAATCCTCGACCGGATCGATCAAGATTTAACGCAAACCCAGTCGGTACGCTGGAAGTCGCATGAAGATTGGAATGCTGAAAAGAAGGGGTACGAATGGCTGTTTCCTCATATCGATACCGACTCCGACGGCCAGATCTCGAGCGAAGAGTACGACACTTTTCGGAAATTCAAATCCAAGAACGTTGATTGGGAGCAATCACTTAAAAAAAAACTAAGCTCAAAGGGACATCCCTCAAAAGATAAACCCAACGTCGTACTGGTCTTTACCGATGATCTGGGAATCGAAGCTCTCAAAGTCTATGGTGGCCACGGTGTAAAGACTCCACATATCGACAAATTGGCAAAGAACGGAATGTTGTTTACCCATTGCTTTGCCAACCCGGCGTGCACTCCGTCTCGGGCAGAACTTTTGACGGGGACGTACCCGAGGTTCATCGGTTTCCAACATGTCCTCGGCAAGTGGGAGGATGATCACTTTCTGGATTCCAAAAAATTCAACAGTTTTGCCAATCAGTTGAAAAGGGTGGGGTATGCCACTGCGGTCGCCGGGAAATGGAATCTCTCCTGGCTTGCTCGAAACAATACAGTCAAGGCATTCGGTTTTGATGAACATTGCCTCTGGCAGATGTTTGACCGGGATGGCGTCAAGCGATCCCGCTTCTACCAACCCTACTTCCGGATCAATGGCAAAATTGAAGAAGAATCCATCGCCGACCGTTTCGGCCCTGACGTCTTGGCCGACTTCATGGTCGACTTCATGAAGCGGAAGAAGGACGGGCCGTTCCTCATCTACTATCCCGCCTTATTGGTCCACACTCCCTACATCCGGGTTCCCGGTGGCCCGAAGACGAATGCTTTGCCGGATAACAGGCAAAAGAGCGGCCCCGAATGTTTCCCTGAAATGGTCGAGTACCTCGACAAGAATGTCGGACGGTTAGCGAACGCGATCGATGAGCTGGGAATTCGTGAGAACACGATGGTTATCTTTTGCTCGGACAATGGAACGCATAGCCCCGTGAGATCCATCTGGGGAGAAAAGCGAACCAAAATCAAGGGAGGCAAAATGACCATGACCGACCGGGGTTCGCGTGTTCCCCTGATGGTGAGTTGGCCAGGTAAGATCAAGCCGGGCTCGCAGTGTAATGACTTCGTGGAATTAGCGGATTTTCTGCCTACCTTTCTTGACCTTGCCTCAGCTCCCGAACCAATGCAACAAGTCCACGGACAAAGCTTCCTGCCCCAGTTACTCGGGGGAAAAGGCCCCTCCAAAGAATGGGTCCATATCGAGTACAAGGAAAACCGGCAGATCCGAACCAAGGAATGGATTTATACCAATAAGGACGAGTTGATCAAAGTGAACCAAATTGGTCGTCCGGAAAACCTCCCCGAGAAGGATACGGATCACCTCGAAATCCGTAAAAAAATGCAGCGAATCCTAAGCCAGACCAATTAAGAATGAAACACACGCTCTCAATTCTTGGAACGATCCTGTTTGTTGTGCTCGTGTCCGGACTGTTCACCGGATTGTGAAGGCATCTTCCTGCAGATGGAGGATGATTCGGTTGTGAAGAAATCGTATGTCAGGGACTGACGGCCAACCATTAAAAACTTTTTGATTTTTGAATCCAAAATCTAATTCTTCACGAACACTATCGTTTTAATGTCACCCCCTTTTTCTTCAACAGACTGTAAAATGTTATACAGAATATTACCGTTGGCCTCTCTTCTGAGTCTGGCCTCTCTTTTGCAGGGTGCCCTCGAGAAGGATCTTCCAAGGCTCCAGTCCATGACTGCCGAGCAAGCCAAAAACGTTG
Organism: Opitutia bacterium; assembly: GCA_018695085.1. Classification (GTDB taxonomy): domain Bacteria; phylum Verrucomicrobiota; class Verrucomicrobiia; order Opitutales; family Seribacteraceae. Next base: position 6,941 of record JABHOU010000239.1, read on the forward strand.
AGCGGCTAAGTAAAGTTCAGTTGAGTGGAACTTTTCGCCTTAATGGTAAAGGTTTTGCCTCCCTTAGCACTCCCGAAGGAAATTTTTGGGTGGAGGAAGGAAAATTTTCATCCGGTTACAAACTTATCGAACTGGATACATCCCAGTCCCAGCCCTCCGCCCTCATCCAAAAAGGAGATCAACAAGCATGGATCGGACTTCGCTCAGGAATTGTTCCACGAACCCGCGTGGTTGGAAGTGATGAACTCGAAAAACGACTAGATGCCTCGGGCACGACTCATATCATGTATGTCGTAGGCGAGAGTGAACCCTTTACCGGCATGGGAGTTTGGTACAACAAGGACGGATCGAAGAGTAGGGAGACAGTCTATGAGAACGGCAAACGGAACGGTACGGATACTAGGTACACCAGTGACGGAAGGCGATTAGAAACCCCTTATGTGAACGGCAAAAAGCATGGCATGCAGACATGGTACTATGAGACCGGAAACAAGAAGGAAGAAACCCCCTATGTAGATGGCATACGCCACGGCACGGAAGTTGAATACCTTGATAGTAAGTCGCGGGTTGTGGCTAAGTGGAGAGAAACCCCCTATGTAAACGGTAAGGAGCATGGCATGCAGATTAGGTACCGCGGGGACGGATCGGTGGAGAAGGTAACCCCTCATGAAAACGGTCACCGCCACGGTATGGAATTTTGGTACTTCAAGGACGGTTCGACATTTTATAATAAACCCTTCGTAAACGGCAAGGAGCATGGCATGGAGATTCAGTACCGTGAGGACGGATCGAAGCGGGTTGAAACTCCCTGGGTGGATGGCAAACGCATAGGCATGGAGATTCAATACTATGAGGACGGATCGAAGTTTTCAGAAACCCCTTATGTAGACGGCAATGCTAATGGCACGAAAATTAAGTACCGCCAGGACGGATCGAAGGAGAGTGAAACCGTTTACGCAAAACATAAACAGCAATCTCAGGTTTGGTACCGAGAAGATGGATCGAAGTGGAAGGAAATGCGCTACGATATAGACCCAATGATAATGATGAAGTCGCACCCGAATGAGGGCATTCCGACTTACTACGATGAAAACGGAATCAAGAAGGAAGAAGCACCCATGGTGAACGGCAAACTCAACGGTATTGTGATGGACTACTATGAAGACGGATCGAGGTATAAAGAAACCCCCTATGTGAATGGCAAAAAGCATGGTACGAAGATTTGGTACCACGAGGATGGTTCTAAGAGTGGAGTAGTCCCCTATGTTAAAGGCAATCACCATGGTACCCAGACTTGGTACCACAAGAACGGATCGAAGTTTTCAGAAACCCCTTATGTAGACGGCAAAAAACATGGCACGGACATTCGGTACTATGAGAACGGAAACAAGAAAGAAGAAAAACCGTATTTGGAAGGCATACGCCATGGCACATCGGTTGATTACCAAGAAGATGGATCGAAGCGGAGAGAAATACTATACGAAGACGGTAAAATGATTTCTGACGAAGAATACTGATCCGCCTCACTACAATTTAGAAAATCAAAGAAAGATTCATCGCAGTGCCAATCATAACCCTTGGTTTGGTCACACTCACATTGAGCAGTTATGGCTCTCCGAACACGGAAGAGCAAAGCTTCGAAAAACTTCAGGAGAAAAAGGAACAGTGGGTAAATGAAATCCAATTGAGTGGAATCTTTCGACTTGGGGGAAAAGGCTTTGCTTCGCTGGTAACGCCCGAAGGAAGTTTTTGGGTGGAGGAAGGAAAGTTTTCATCCGGTTATAAACTTATCGAACTGGATACATCCCAGTCCCAACCCTCTGCCCTCATCCAAAAGGGAGACCAGCAAGCATGGATCGGACTTCGCTTGGGAATGCCGA
>JABHOU010000559.1 GCA_018695085.1 Opitutia bacterium
AATTTCCTTTTGTTCGGCCGCCATGTCGCCGCCATCGCCTTCGATTTCCTCACCTTCGGGAGGCAGAATTTCGATGAAGTAAATTTCGGAGCGGGCTTGTTGCCCCTCAGGCTCTTTGTTGTCGGTGACGACGGCGTGATAGGAAACCACATCGCCGACAGCCAAGCTCAGTTCGCTCAGGTCAATAATGTGAGACAAGGTCTTTTCCTGCTCCACAGGCTCCAGAAAGACATTGACCGCCTCTTTTTCTCCACCGTGGGAAACGATGACCTCGGCTTTGGCTACCCCGTAATCGTCGGCGGCAAAAATCTCAATGAGCAACTGGCCGTCGGAGGCGATTTCCAGATCCTTGGCAGGTTCGGTGATCTCCACTACGGGAGGTTTGTCGGGAATAACGGAGAAGACGAATTCTTCATGTTCCACGGCATCACGCTGAGGAAAATCGGAATCCTTCAAGGCAAGACGTCCGGACCAGTCCTTGCGGAGCACTCGGTTGAGTTTGAAAAGACCTTCTGAATGGCGAGCCAACTCATTGCTGGAATTGGCTTCCGATAGAATGTGAGCGGCAACGCGAGGCGGAGTGGCGGCAACCTGCAAGGACAATTCGATGCGACTGCCCTCGGGTACTCGCCAATGACCGAATCCGACTTGCTCGAAAGAATCCAGCCCCGAGTAGGAGGGAGGACTAATATCCCAGCGAGCCTCTTCCAATACGGGAGGGTCGTAGGGGTTGAGCTTTTGCCACCCCCCCTCAATCGAGAGGGTGACGATCCTGTAGACAAAAGGTTCCGACAAACCCGGAACGACGTATTCGAACCGTCCAAGAGTAGTGGTTTCGAGCATTTCAAGCCGCTCGACCTTGCCGTTCTCCTTGAATTCGATGAATGCGTTCTTTTTACCCCTGTGCCCACGGGTCACGTCGGCAAACACGGAAACGTCGGTGCCACGAGAAAACTCGTAGGAAGCTGGATGTTCCTTAGCTCTGGTCTCCCCCGTTTTCGTGGTGAAGACCGAAAGCCCCGGTTCATCCAGCAAAGAGTCGAAAGTCTTTTGCAGGGGGCTGCGCTCAAAGCTCCATGCCGTGAGAAGGCTGCCCACCAGTAACCCTGCCACCACCGCGCTCCAAAAGCGACCACCCGGTCGGGCTCCACGTTCCCAAGATATCGTTTCCGCCCGTTGCTCCGCCTTCTCCAAGACCCGGCGCTCCATGAATGTATACTCGTCACGCTTGCGATCATGCAGGTCTACGGCGCAATTGAGGAGATCCATCAGTTCAGGGTTCCCCTTCTCCACCTCGACCGCTACCTGGTCGGGATTTGGTCGGGCAGACCAAGCACGCCATGCCAGCAGCAGAAAGACTAAAGCAGTTATACCTAGTGCAGCGAAGACGTATTTGACCGCTTGGTCTTCAATAATGGGAAACGCAGCATCGTAAGCATCGAGTAGAAGAGCTAACCCCGGCCAGGTGACGAATGCCGCAGCCATGGCAACAGCCATCCTGGAAAAAGCCACTAGGCGGGCTTCCCTGCGAAGGATGTGAAGAAATTCAGGCATTTATCGTTTCCTTTTCAAGTACTGTTGTCCTGCGTGGCCTAGACCATAGATTTTCAATAATAAAAAGAATCACCGCCGCTATTGCAAACCACAACCACAGGGACTCGTCATCTTCTTGGCCGAGGTCTTCGCCGAAGGTTTCCACCTTGGCTAGGGTGGACCCGGCTCCAAGGCTTTCTATGGTTTCCGCCGGCTCCATGACCTCGGCAATGCTTTCGGATGGGGCAAGAGCCACTTCCACGAAGCGATCCAGAAAACGAAAAGTTCCAGGCTGTTCCGCTCGAAAAGTCTTCTCGCCGTCCACCAAGGTTTCACCGGATTCCAACCGAGGCCAAGATCGGTCAATCACGCCTTTTGAACCTCGCACGAGCTCCATGAGAAGCGGAAGAAAGCTATTTCTCATGGGAAGGTCGGTCCACCTTACGTTTAAGCGATAAGGGAAGAATGTCAGTTTCCCGCCCTCAGGAGAAATGCGTTGAACGACAAAGGGGTTCCCTTCCGTCGACTGGAGTGGTGTGGATATTCCCTCGACCTCTGCAGGTCGGACGAGACCATATCTGTAAATGCCGGTCAAATACAGATCGCGAGCGGCTTTTCCAGAAAAGGTTTTCGCCAGGTGAGAACCCGGTTCCAAAGCCGAAATTCGAAAAGGTTCGCGATTGGAACCGGCTCCACCGACTACGCGAACGAAACCAAGGTCTAGAAGACCAGAGTTACGCAATGTCGAAACGGACGCGGCAAAAGGTTCCGAAGGGGTCACGATTACGATGCCACCGCCTTTCAAATAAGCCTTCATTGTTGACTCAAGCTTTTCATCGGCAAACCACGAGCCAATTCCAGTGACGATGAGCAAGTCCAGTTCGCTAGTCAGGTCACCGATTCTAAGACCATCTGCATTTTCCTGCACGGAAAGCCAGCGATTCCAACCATTGTCTCCCGCGCTTTCGATGGCCACTTTAAGGAATTCCCGTTCCTCGATAGTTTCTTCGGTCTCGTTCGTCGAACTCCAAAACCCAAATCTACGGGGTGGCGGAGCTTTCAGCCAAAGATGGCGAACGTTGTCCACGGTTAGCTCGTCTTCGTCCATAAGCTTCAGAATGGCCGAAGCGAAATCTCCCTCGGGTAAAATGAATTGCGCTTGGGTTGCACCATTCGCAGGAACCGAGACTGTCTTTTCTTCACGGATTTCACCACCGGCTTCGATCGAAATAGTGGTTTCAACGGGTTCATTGGAAGAATTGCGAACCACGGCCCATGCTCTCACCTTGCCGGGACCGGCAGGTGCAGCCTTGGCTTCCGCCAGTGAAAGGTTTCCCTCGCGTTTCCTTCCCGTTTTTTTGGAGTGACCGACTGGGCGGAGATCTACGGTGATCCCTTCCTCATCGAGGCGACGGTAGGTGGTCTGCCAGTCCGAGCGTTGGAAGTCTGACAATATGATCAAATGTCGTTCCTCCGCCCCGGAAGAAAAGAGTTTTGCCGCCCGATCAATACCTACCTGCGGATTCCCTCTCCCGTAACCGATGGTAGCGTTTGCCACAGCGCTTCGCACAAGGCCAAACTCTTCGGTCGGGGCGACTTCAGCCAATACGCCGGCGGCGAAACCCACGTAACCGACATGACCCTCGGTTTTCTCTAGCAGGCTGTCGGCCCTCTCCTTTGCTTCCGATAGACCAGCCCAACCGGACATGCTTGGAGACAGATCCAGAGCGATTATTGTTTCACGCCCTACCTTGGTTGCTTCGGGAGGAGAGGTTTCTTTCCAGTAGGGATCGGCAAAGAGGCAGGCCAGAACGGCAAAAAGCATGACCCTTAGAAGTAACAATATCCAATCGGTAGGCGTTTTTCGACCTGTTCTGGGAATGCGAGAGGGCTTGATGAAACGCAGGGAGGGAAAGAGGTATCGATTCGTGACCTGCCTATACGCCATGTGAGCAATGACGGGCAAAGCCAAGGCGGCAAAAGCCCAAAGAGCCATCGGTTGAGCGAAAGTCAACATGTGTGAAAAAGCTTAAGAACCATTAAGTGGTAAGCGTGTAGCAGCCTGTATTTTGCCTTCATGCCTACCCAGTTGCTTTTAAAGTGAACCGTAACGCAAACCGAGAAAACGATGGAGCGCGTGTCCGAGATGGGCGTCGGTAGTGAGGTTTTCGAACTCGACGTTGACCGAGGCGAGATTGTCTCTAAGACGATCGAGAAAGTCGTTCATTCCGGCTGTGTAATCATCTCGAATGGCTGGTGGCGAAGTGGAGATTTCATGCGAGCCCTCCATTTCGGAAAATCGAAGAGCTTCCGAATCCGGAAGGTCGATCTCATCGGGGTCAAGCGTTTGCAGGCAGAGGCATTCGTAACGGGCGGAAGTGGCGAATCGCAAATGTTCGGGTAATTCCTCCTCCGCTTCCAGGAAATCAGACAAGAAAACAACGAGGCTCTTACCCGGGAGACTTGCGGAAAGGGTATCCCAATTGCTTCGGTGATCGTTTGCTCCTTCCGCTTCAAGTCCTGCGAGTTCGGTAAAAACTCGATTCATGTGACCGGTGCCGCTTCTAGGTTGAATCCATGCTTTCGTCTCATCGGAATAAGCAAAAAGGCCCACGCGATCTCCTTGCCTGTTGGCTATGTAAGCAAAGCAAGCGGCCAGCATGCATGCATAGCGAAGTTTGGTACAGGGCGATCTAGAGCCTCGATACCCCATGGAGGCACTGGTATCCAGAACAAGATAACAGGTTAGATTGGTGTCCTCTTGAAAGCTTTTGGAGACAAGTTCTCCCCGTTTGGCGTAGACCTTCCAGTCAACCAGTTTCAAGTCATCTCCGGATGCGTATTCCCGATACTGAAAGAATTCGCTGCCACGACCGTGGCGCTGACTGCGGTGAATGCCCGGCAAGGCTCCATCCACCACTATACGGGTAAGCAAGGAGTAATCCTCGATGGACGCCAGATGAACGGGGTCCAGCAGTTCCGTCTCGACGGGCATCCGGTCTAGACGGATTCGGGAACTTGTTCGAGCAAGCGGTCGATGACGTCGTCGGAACTAATGCCTTCCGATTCAGCTAGGAAGCTGGCTAAGACTCGGTGGCGCAGAGCCGGTTTCGCCATTACTCGTACGTCTTCGCAAGATAC
>JABHOU010000614.1 GCA_018695085.1 Opitutia bacterium
AGCGAAAAGCCTCGGGAAGAAAGAGTCCGCCTTGGATGGCTCCGAAGCCGAAGCCGACGAAAGTCCGACTCAAGACAAGACTCCCCTACTCCGCCGCAACGGCTTTGCGAGCATTATCAAGAACTTCCTCGGGGCCTTGATCCACGGATAATCCTTCACGCAAACGGTCTTCGCCGAAAGGTTGAAAAGCATGACCAAACTCGGCGAAAAAATCGTTCTTGGCGAAAACGTCGGCGAAGGAATCTTGGGCCCATTCGCTGAGATAGCCCATGCCGGCCATCCCTTGCAACACGGTGTGAGCATAGAGGATGCGTCCACCTTTCAGAAAGACCGAGCGAAGGGGATCGAGGGCGTCGGAATCAAAGTCGTCGACAAACTTTTGCCCGGGGCCATTCATTTCCGTTCCTCCGATAAGCGGCAACCCGCGCCTATCGACAAGAGCAATCACTTCCTGAAGATTGCGAAGTTTTTCATCGGGAGAACCGGGCGTGTAGTTCCGGTCGGGAATAACGTTGAAGGCAGCCACTCCCGACTCCATCCCTACGTCGACCAGCTCCTCGATGGCTTGCTCGCCGGAGGAACAACCATCCAGCCAAGCAAGAGTGGGGATAGCTCCACAGAGGAGGGAAAAACGATTCATATCCGACATCTTCGGAAAAGATCCCGTATCGGGCTGTACGTATCCTACGCCACCTCGCTTCATGGTCTTTCCCCGCAGCAAGTCGGTCAGACCGCGACCCTCGGGAAGGTCGATAATGTCCTCGGTTGCTACGCCCAGCTTATCCCCCCAGTATCGGGCCAAAGCTTCGGCATCGGGAAATTGAGACGCGGCCTTCCGTGCGTAGGCTACGCATAGGTGACGTTCGGTGGCATTGCCGGCAGGCGTAAGGGGCAAGACGTCGGCATCGTAGTCGAGAATAACCGGAGCGAGGTGGGCGTTCACACGATCAACAAGGCCACGATTGCGGTCCGCTGAGGTGTTCCTCATACCGTCGAGAAAGGTTTGGGCCTCGGCCGTGATGTCGGTCGTGGTAAACCCGGTTCCCATGTGGTAGCTAATGCCGGGTTCGCCGGGTGAGTTGATTTCCCGATCGGCGAACTCAGGCACGAACACTCGAGATTCCACACCCACGGCACCCTTCAAGTTGAGCAAGCGACCCGCAGCCAGAAATTCATCGAGACCATCCAAGCAATCGAATTCCACGATGCCGGAGGTTTCCAACCCGTGTCGCTTGGCTTCAAGAGCAAAGTGACTGGGAGAGTATCCTCGATAATTATAGGAAAAGAATGTATGAGCGTGCAGGTTTAGGATCGGCTTCGGTTCGGGAAAGGTTTCTCCGGCCAAACCTTCGAGGGTTTGTCGTCGAACGGAGGCATCGAAGTCGTCAATTGAGCTTTCTGACATATCGGAAACAAGAATAAGGGATTGAAGATAAAAGAATGTAAACGAGACTCAGGCCTCGTCCTCACCAACGCCGAATTGATCGGCAAGAGCCAAGCATTCGTCAAGACTCTTGACGCCATCGGTACAAGTCGGGTCGGACAAGGAAGCGGTCGCGGCGCAGGTACCGGCAAGGAGGGAACGATCGAGTTCCCAATCTTCGTGAATGCCGTATAGCATTCCCGCGCAAAAGGCATCGCCCGCACCCGCGGCACCGGCAACGTAGCCTTTGGGCAAAGACAAGGAACCTTGCCATGCGGACTCACCGGATACTGAACAAGCGTACGCACCCTCGGGAAAGTGAATGGCTACTAGTTCGCGGGCTCCCAGTTCCAGAAGGCGTTCGGCTGTCTCCTTAACTGAGGATTCGTTTAGCTTTTCTCCATCGCGAATGGAAATGCCGGTGACCTTGCTCGCCTCGATTTCGTTGAGTATGCAATAGTCGACCTGCTTGAGGGCGGGACTAACGATTCTCGAGAATCGATCGCTGTCCTCGCTCACCACATCCAAACTGGTCTTGAAACCGGCTTCTTGGGCCATTGCCAGAAGGCGTGCACCGCGAGTCCCGTACTCAGGATCTTCAGCATCGATGGCATCCAACAGCAGCAAATATCCGAGGTGAAAGATTCGGGAGTTGGAGGTGGAAAAATCAAGGTCGCTCCCATCCCATTCGGCATTGGCTCCACGGTTATGAAAAAAAGTGCGGCGACCGCCTTCCCTTTCCGTCATGACGTCGGTGTAGGAGGTGGAGGCATTCTCGTTGACCGTAATGAAGCGAGGGTCAACACCGTGGCGACGGCAATCCTCGAGAATGAACTCGCCTAAAGAGTCCCCTCCTACGAAGCCGGCGCCTTCGAGCGGGAATGAGGCTCCCATCTTGGCCAAGTCCAACAAGACGTTGTAGGGTGAACCGCCCGTGCCTTGTGATTGATCAAAGATGTTGGCCAGTTGCTCGTGCTTGGGATAGACGTCGATAATCTTTACTTGGTCTATGATCCAGTTACCGCCAGCAAGAATGCCTGAGCGGGATTCCGAAGAGGATGTCGGCTCCATATAGCGTGCTTGGGTTGTTTTTAGGATTTGGAGGAAAAAAAGATTCTTCACCTGCATCCCAATTTTCAAAAACTAGCAAGAAAGAAAAGAATATATGAGCACCTAACTACCTCCTTCCATTGATAGCCACAAGACGGTAACGGAAAACATACGCTCTCATGCAGAGTCAACGTTGGAAGGCGTTCGTTTCGAGAATCCCTCCCCTGCCGAGCCTCTCGTAACCCTTCACTACTTCGGCCCCGGAGCCAATCCCGACGCACCTGAAATCAGCGACGCGGTGAAGTAAGAGTCCGCTTTAGCCCTAGTCTTCCTCGGCTATCCGGGCCTCAATGGCGGCGATCACCACGTCGAGAGCTTTGATACGGGCGTATCGCTTGCAATTGCCCTCGATAACCGTCCATGGTGCGTAGGGAGTGTGGGTGCGTAGAAACATTTCCTCGGTTGCCTCTTCGTAAAGATCCCCCTTTTCCCGGTTGCGCCAGTCCTCTTCGTTGAGTTTCCACTGCTTTGCGGAATCTTTCTCTCGGGCCTTGAACCGGTTCATCTGCTCGTCCTTGTCGACCTGAAGCCAGAACTTGATCACGACGGCACCGAAATGCCAAAAGTTCTCCTCCATCTCGTTTATCTCGCCATAAGCCCGATTCCAATCGGCCTCGGAGCAAAAACCCTCCACGCGCTCTACGAGCACGCGACCATACCAAGAACGATCGAATATGGTAAGGTGTCCCGCCTTGGGAAATTCCGTCCAGAATCGCCACAAGTAGTGGTGGACTTTCTCCACGTCGTTGGGAGCCGCAATGGGTATCACTTCGTAACCGCGGGGGTCCATTTTCTCGGTCAACCGTCGGATATTGCCCCCCTTGCCTCCGGCGTCCCAACCCTCGTAAACGATTACCACGGGAATACGGCGATGGTAGATCTCATCGTGCAACTCGCCAATCCGCTTCTGGCGCTTCTCGAGAAGCTTGCGGTATTCATCCCTGTCCAGACTAAGAGATAGATCCACCCTCTTCAAGCTCGGGGCAGTCGGAAAAACGGGCAAATCCTTCTTAGTGGGAGCCTCCTGCTTCGACGTCTCCTTAGTCAGAGCAGCCACCCGCTTGCCCAAAACCTTAACCAAGCATCGAAGGATAGAGGCGTTGGCAGAAGTGACGTGCTTGGCATCGACCACCTTCCAAGGAGAGGCCGGCAGATCGGTGGCCTCGATCAATCGCTTGGTCGCCTTTTTGTACTGACCGTACTTGCAGTGACGGGCAAGGACGTCGTCGGACACCCGCCAAGCAGTGGCGGGATTCTTACGAAGCTTGTCCAGGCGCTCGGCCTGCTCTTCCTTCGAAATGTCCAAGAAGAACTTAAAGATTACCGTCCCA
>JABHOU010000306.1 GCA_018695085.1 Opitutia bacterium
CCTTCTTTTCCTGTGGGGCCCAGTAGGATACCCAAGCGGCACGTTTCCCCCAAAGCGCCTTGTCGGTGTCGCCGGCGCTGTTGAGCGCTTTGCCTTTGGCGACCGATCCTTTTAGGCGAAGAACCGGGTTGGACCTGATTCCCATTGAGCCTTCCTTAGTGTCGCCGAAAGTGACGTCGCCGGAATCGGCGAGAATCTTTATCGTTACGTCGATTGCCCTGTCGTCGCCTTCACCGTGAAAAGCGAGTTCCCGCTCGTCACGGCAAACAACCTTCCCCTTTGAATCAACCCACTTGTTTCGAGTGGCGATTACGTTGCCTTTCAGTTTAAGGAATTTTTCATGGATGATTTCCCCCGTATCTTTCCCGATGTGCCAAAAGCTGATACCGTTTACTTCACCGTGAGTATACCAAAGCGAAGCGTGGTGGGGGTGATCCTTGGCTTCTCCCTTGCCGGCGCCTTCAATCGGGTATCGCCTAGTCATGGGAATGTCGTTCGGGCCTATCACAGGGTATAAGATCGGCTTAGCCCGCTTCTCGTCATTGTAGACGTATTTGGTGAAGAGTTTGCCGGCTACTTTAACTGCAACTGAGACATCGTCTTTATTGAGGGTAACCTCGGCAGTATTTTTTTCAGCAAAGGCAAAGTTAGCTGAGGCGATTGAGAAAAGTGAAAAAAGGAGCATTTTGTACATGATATCTTTTTGCTTGGTATTGAGGATTCGATTGAAAACTATTTTGTTTTCGAGACAGTCACCTTAATCGTCAATCTTCGTCTGCTCCCCTTCGGCAATCATTCTCAAGAGAGATTCGCTTACATGATCGCGAATCTTCCTCGGAAGGTTGTCCGCCCTATCTTCAAAGTTTTTCAAACGCGACGATGGCAGATAATGGTTTTGTGCGCCTAAAACTTGTTTTTGGATTCTGCCCGGCTTGAGCTCTCCTTCGGAAACATTAAGGTATTTCCCCAGTTTTCCCCTAGTATGTCGAACTGCATATTCATCAAGCAAGAGATCAAATACCAATTCGAATGCAAAGATTTCGCCGATTTCGTCGAACCAAACGGTGAGCGACATGTCTCCATTGGCATAGCGACAACGATCTCTTTCCGCCACTAGGGAGTTGTTCGGCAAGGGTTTCAGCATCGCAATCTACTGAAAACACTTTCGTGCCATCGTTCAAGATATGTTTAGCAACTCAAAGAACTTTAGGACATATCATTTGATAGCACCACCCAAGCCACCTGTGGCGGCAATGGAATAACTTCGCTTGGACTCGAGGTGGAAACTTTACTTTTCCAAGATCCAGACATTGCGGAACTGGAGCGGGTTGCCGTGTCCCTGTAATTTCATGGGACCGGGGGTTCCTTCGGGTTCACCGCGAGAGCCACCGGTCTTGCCTGGGATGTCGTACTTGTCGTGGATCAGGATACCATTGAGGCGTGCAGTAAGCACGGCATTTTTCGTTTTCTTGCCATCCTTGGATTTCGCGTTGGTAAACTCGACGTCGTAGGTTTGCCAACGCAGGGGAGGGAAGCACCCGTTCACATCGGAGGCTTTCTTTGAATAAATGCCACCGCATTCGTTATTGAGGCCCTCGAGCCCGAAGGAGTCGAGAATCTGCATCTCATAGTGGTCCACTTGGTAAAATCCACTGTTACCTCGTCCTTGTCCGCGAGCGCCCGGACGATAGGGCAGCAGGAATTCGAGATGCATGTGGTAGTCGTTGAACTTACGCTTGGTACGAATGTCACTCCCATCGGTGTTGAGAAGCTTGGTTTTCTCGTCAACTCGGCCACCTTGCCATTCGTTCTTGTTGGAACCGTCGAACAACACGATGGCGCCTTTGGGAGCCTTCTTCCCCATGGTGGGGCTAACTCGGTTTGTTTTGGTTAGTGAAAAACCTTTGCCCTTCTCGGTCTTACCTTCAAGTTTGTCTCCTGAAATCACTCCGGAGTATTCCTTGTGACCTTGTGGGGGGAAGTCTCTTGTTGCGCTAAATTCTGCTGGAGAATTACCGAGGTAACGTTTTTTTCCCTTTGGGGTGTGCAGAATAACGGATTTCCCTACGAGTTTGCCATCCAACAAAATCTTGTTCTTGCCGTCCCATCCGGCTCCTGGCAAACCACCAGGATAGAGCACTGCTTGAAACGCACCCTTGTCGAGGGCGATCACCTGAGCGCCAATGCCTTCTGTCGCATATTCTCCTTGATACTGGTAGTCGGCAGGTAGTTTAGGATCGGTGGCATCCGTGAAGGTACCACTGAATTGTCGTGGTGCTGCCGTCAAAATGGCAGCAGCGAAAAGAAAGGCCGAGTAATAAGAGTAAGGTGATAGTGCTTTCATAATTATTTATCCTTTGGGGTATTTTCTAAATATGTTTAGCCTAGTGCGGAAAATTCAACGACTTGGGATTGATTTAATGTCTTCCTCCGACGGCCAGAATTTTTCTATGTCTGAGATTGACGGCACTTCTCTGGGACGAACCAAGCGAAAACCCACGAAGAGGGCATCCGTATGATACCATACGCTTTTCGGAATTTGGGGATCCTGCTGTTTCCATGCTTCGTTCGAACCCATGCGGGCAGCACTTCGGTGCTTACTCGATCCATCGTCCCACGATCCCCCTTTGACTAATCTTGGATAAAGCGTGTTTGGGGCGACTAATGGATTTTCTACTATGCCCTCAAAGGCTGATTTGCTAGGAGGAACGTATTGGTCGAGAACCCATTCCCAGACATTTCCGTGCATATCATGCAATCCCCAGGGGTTCGGTGGTTTTTGTCCAACTTTCTGGTACTTGAATCGGCTATTGCCCAAGTGCCAGGAATGCTTGGACAGCTCTCCTTTGTCGTTGCCGAAACTGTAAGCCGTTTCTGTTCCCGCTTTACATGCGTATTCCCATTCTGCCTCGGTTGGCAAACGATAAAACCTGCCCGTTCTTGCACTTAGCCACATGCTATACATCTTCGCGGCAAGTTGCGTCATGCATATTGCTGGATAACCATTCTTGCCCATTCCGAAAGTCATGTCGGTATATGGAGCGGTGGGCTTTGTTACACCATCGGTCAGTGCATCGGCAGCTGTAGGTTCTAGCTTTTTGTACTTACGGTTATCTTTGTCCAAGTTAAGCATCCAGAGTTCGTATTCGTCCCAAGTTAATTCATGCTTGGCCATCCAGAAATCATTCACTTTAACTTTGTGGGCCAGATGCTCCTCATTTCCTCGATTTGGATCTTCTTTGGGACTGCCCATGGTAAAGGTTCCCCCTTTAATGGGCAGCAAGTCGAAAGAAGCGTCGGAAGTAGGGATTTCTTGTGTGTAAGCCTTGAAGTTGCCGTTCGCTGTTCCAGGCTTAAAGCCCAATTGCTGATAAAGTTCCTTGGGCAACATTCCCAAAACAGTTAAAGATTTCTTTTTTGGTTGAAGGGTGATGTCTTCAGGCCATTCGGCCCCTTCCTCAATCCATCTGCGAAGCATGAATAAATCAGCTGGGTCGAGAGGGTCGTTCCCCTCGGGCGGCATAAGCTCCTCATCGTCCATCGGAAGAGTGCATAAATACCAAAGGTCGCTTGCGACGGGGTCACCGGGTACGATGACATCATCTTTAGCAAAGGCATGCTCAAAGGTGTCCAGTCTAAGTTTACCCTCGGCTTTATCCTTCCGGTGACAACTCAAACAATTAAGTTCGAGAATTGGTTTAACGTCATTCACGAATGAGATTTTTTTCGGTAATCTCTTTCGTGAAGTCAGTTTTATCCCATCAGGCCACTTGGCTCCTTCCTTTATCCATTGCTTAAGGATTGCTTGCTCAGGTTTACGAAGTGGATAATCCTTTTCCTCGTTCTTGATCGGAGGCATGATTTCATCGTCGTCTATAGCGAGTGTGGTGGTCCAGTAAAGAGAGCTTTCCTCAGGATCGCCGGGAGAAATTACATCTTTAGACTTAAACGCGAATTCTTTTTCATCGAGGCGAAGCTTGCCTTTTGCGTTGTCGGCGCGGTGACAGCTTACGCAGTTGAACTCCAGTACAGGCTTCACGTCTTGAACAAAGTCAATTTCAGCTGCCAACGTGCCAAACAGTCCTAGACTTGCACTTAGGTGCGTAAGTAAATGTAAATGATACCGTTTCATCATATTATTAGTTAGTACTATCAAATATAGGGTAAACCGCCCTTTATCCCAAAAAGATTTCTAAGTGTGAAGAAAAAAGCTCTGTTGTAGGAAGGCTCAGGTTGTGCGAAGTTATATACTATGCGATTTCTTGCAATAGCTTTAATCCTCTTCCGGATTTCGCTTCAAATCTCACATGCGGAGCGGACTCGCTTTGCTTTCGTCGAAAAGCAAATGGGTGCGGATTTCCGCATTGTTCTCTATGCAGATAGTGAAAAGGTTGCTAAGGAAGTCGCCAATGCCGCTTTTGCTGAGGTCGAACGCCTCAATGCCATTCTCAGTGACTATGACCCAGAAAGTGAACTTAGTCGTCTTTCTGATACTTCCGGCTCGGGGCAACACATAGCGCTAAGCGATGATCTTTTTTCAGTGCTTGATGCCTCTCAAAAACTTGCTCGGCAAACGGCAGGTGCCTTTGACGTTACAATTGGACCATGTGTACGCCTCTGGCGCATCGCTCGTTTCCGAAAAGCTTTTCCCTTAACAGAGAAGCTTGCGGAAGTTCGCAAGGCGGTCGGCTTTCGGCATCTGAACATTTCACATACAAAACAAACTGCTCTTTTAGAGGTCCCCAACATGGTGCTTGATCTTGGCGGAATTGCAAAGGGGTATGTCGCGGACAAAGCCCTAATGGTTTTGCGGAAGCGAGGCATTGGATCGGCCCTAGTAGACGCCGGAGGTGACTTGTCGCTAGGTGATCCCCCTCCAGGTCGAAAAGGTTGGCGAATCGAGGTCGGCGGGCTCAAGCATCGTGACCTTCCTGTTTTGGAATTGGCTCGTTGTTCGATAGCGACCTCAGGTGACATCGAGCAATTCGTTGAAATAGACGGCAAGCGTTATTCCCACCTGATAAACCCAAGTACCAGTATCGGTCTCACTACGCGGATGCAGGTTACGGTGGTAACTTCGACAGGCATCCAAGCAGACTCTCTTGCCTCTGCTCTCAGTGTGCTGGGGACAGAAAGAGGTTCCAAGCTTGTACAAAAACTATCTGGAGTCAGAGCCTATTTTGTGGAAGGCGTTGGCGATCAAAGAACCCTTTGCGTAGCGAGAGGAAAGTAACGAGCCTTAGCTTTTTCCTACAGAAAACTTATCACCTAAAAAGTAATAAAAACCAAACCTATGAAAAAACTACACTACGGTCTTATCGGCATTATTCTTATTCTATCTGCGGTCATTTTCTCGGGACAAGCCACCCGGCGCGATTTGCAGATCATTTATCCAGAACAATCTCGCGATTATAGAATTCGTTCTGCGGATCTGCTCAACGCCGGTTACAACCTGAAATTCGTTTTCTACGGTGAAAAAGGGCAGACCGGCATGGTCTTCGTGCGCTAGTCAAGGCTTGTGTCTTTTTCTGCACCAGCTTGATGCAGGCCGCGTGCTTGGCCACGACTTCCCCCATTTTTCATTTCATAATTTGAAGCAAGAGAGGACTTTGCCTCGGACTCTTTCCTTGCCAGAGTCCTTAATTCCTTAATGAAAAAACGAATCGGTATATTTTTGCTAATATCCTTTGCGGTCGCACTTCTGCTCTTTTGGCTGTTTTATCCTAGTGATGAGGAGCAGATTCTAGCTCGATTTGAAGAACTTTCCGATATTGCATCAAAGTCCGGCGCCGCATCAACTATCGCAGATGCACTCGTTCTCGAAGATTTCCGTGATCTCTTCGCCCCCCAAGTTTCTCTAAGGACCGGTGGGACAGCTAGGCATTCGGACGAATATACCGACCGAGAACTTGTGCAACTCTACGGCCGAATCCGCCTGCAATCTAAGCGACTCAGCCTCCGTTTCGAAAATATCGAAATTCTTTCCGTGGTCGAGACGGATGCCACCACCACTGCCGACGTCCATGCTGAGGGAACTGACAATATTCGAGATCCCCACCGCGTTGAATCCTTTCATGCCCAAATTGATTTACGCAAGATCGATGGCGACTGGAAATTCCGTCAATTCATCTACATAGAGTCTTTGCCCGGCAAATGAACTTTCTGCGTGACCTCACGCTTTTGACGATTATCCCTGTTTCTTTTCACCTTTACCCAAAACAAATTCAGACCATGAAGTACATTCACGCCTTGGGCATCCTTTGTGCCACCGCCTTTACCTTTTCCCATGCTGCTACCCGTAAACCGAACTTCGTCTACATCATGGTGGACGACGCCGGCTACGGCGACTTCTCCTGTTTCGGGCAAAAGCATTTTAAGACGCCCAATGTCGATCGAATGGCAACCGAGGGCATGAAGTTCACCGATTTTTACGCGGCCAGCACTGTCTGCGCACCGTCCCGTTGTAGCCTTATGACGGGTATGCATACTGGGCATGCACTGGTTCGGGGTAATCGCGAGGTTCAACCTGAGGGACAGGCCCCCCTCGCCGATTCCGCCCTCACTATGCCCGAAGTCCTCGGCAAAGCTGGGTATGTCTCGGGTATGTTCGGCAAATGGGGTCTCGGATCCCCTGGTTCCGAAGGCGATCCAATGAACCAAGGCTTCGATCGCTTTTACGGATACAACTGCCAGCGACAGGCTCACAATTTTTATCCTACCCATCTCTGGAGTGACCGCTCGAAGGTAGAGTTAAATAGGAAGTCGTACTCCCATAGCCTGATTGCAGAGGAGTGTCTCAAGTTCATCCGTAAGAACAAGGATAAGCCTTTCTTTTGTTACGCTCCTTTCACCATTCCCCATGCCGCTATGCAGGCACCCGAGGAAGACATGGTTCCTTGGCGCAAGAAATTTCAAGAGTTTGAAGGTGTTAAGGGAAAATATGGTGGAGCTGTTATAAACAATCCCGTCGCTGCCTTTGCCGGCATGATGACCATTCTTGACCACGATGTTGGACGCATCCTCGATCTATTGAACGAACTGGGCATAGCCGAAGACACTCTTGTCATCTTCACCTCCGACAACGGTCCTCACAAGGAAGGAGGTCACAAGCCCGATTTCTTCGACAGCAACGGCCCCCTACGTGGCTACAAGCGAGACCTCTACGAAGGGGGCATTCGCGTAGCTACTACCGCATGGTGGCCCAGTGTAATCAAGCCTAGTTCGACTAGTTCCCATATAGGCACTGGTTGGGATGTTTTGCCTACATTTTGCGAACTCGCCGGAGTGCCTGCTCCCACTGGCATCGATGGTGTCTCCTTCGCACCCACTCTCAGAGGTGATAAAAGCAAGCAGGTAAAGCGCGAATACGTTTACTGGGAGTTCCACGAACAGGGCGGCAAGCAGGCCATCCGCAAAGGAAATTGGAAAGCGGTTCGTCTTAACGTTCGAAAGAAGCCCGATGGTCCCATAGAACTTTACGACCTTTCCAACGACATCGGCGAAACCAAGAACCTAGCAGAAAAACACCCCGATCTAATCAATAAAATGTCTCGCCTGATGGCCACCTCCCGAACCATCAACCCGACCTTTCGGTTGATCCGTTAGCGATAGACGATACCACTCGTTGGAACTTTGGAGACTCTGCGGGAATCTTTTTATAATCTAAACGGATGGTGGGGGTGGAGGTTCGGTATCCGCTTCGATGAAGACGGAGGTTCCTTGCTTTGGGCCTTTTGTGAATAAAACGATTTTACCTTTCTTCAATTGCTCGGCGCTATAGTTGCCGAAATGTTGTTTCTTTATATACAACGGCGCGTCGTCGTAAGTCATGGTGGTGGTGTCTTCTCTGTCCATGATGTCTTCTTTGCTTCCAGTCATGACACGTAGCATATTAATGTCTATCTTGCCGTCTTTAACGCCATCGACCAAATCCAAGTCCTTAAAGATTTCCTTAACGTCATTACGTTTAATCACACCTTTGTCGTTTAACAGTTCCATTACGCTTGCCAAAAGGAGTGATACGAACCCCAAGTCGTGTTCCAGTTGCTCTATTTTCTTATCAACTGATTTCTCCGCTCGGCTATTTCTTCTTTCCTGATTACGGTCTCTTCGCATTTGTTGCCTCTGAAGGGTTACTAATTCCCTCAGGTGATGTTCCCCGTCCGAAAGAAAAAAATCAGATAGTGCCATTTGGTTTACCTTTTTTGAAGAAGTGGATATACATTGGAGATGTTTTGTGACGGAGGTTGAAGTACTAAAATGCTTAAATGAATGACAGTTTCTTGTATAAGAGATATCAAATCTGAGTGTTGTTTATACTGTGTGCAAGCCTTCTTGGATGAAGCTGTTTGAGTCGCTCAGTTTCACTTCCGCGAGGGCTGAAAAATCGAGGTTCGGGGCGGGACCGAAGGGAGCGGCGTTGAGAGTGTTGAGGTTTAGTAGACCGTTTTCGATGCGAAGGGTGGGGTAACCTTCGGGGTGTCGGTGGTAGAGGTCGCCGTGGTGGGCGAGGATGGTTTCCCGGACGGGTTCGGGCCATGCGGAGAGGCCTTTGAAATAGTGATGACCGTTGCGCTCGACGTGCTCGATGCCGAGTGTGGCCATGATAGTGAGGTCCTGCAGGAGGGCGATGGGGCCAACATTGGCGAGGTCTTCCCCCGATAGGTGGACGGGGCGTTCCCGGAAAGCTCTAGCTTGGGCGAGGGTGGCGGCGTTGGCGATGCCTTTGACGATGCCCTTGCAGTTCTTGTGACTGGCGCCGTCGTAGCCGAGGTCGAAGGCGTTGGGAAGGGAATCGAGGGAACCGTCGGCCTCGTCGATGATGAAGGAGGGTCGCTCCGGCCAACTGGAGAAATCGTCGGCGACGGCGGGTGCGAAGGTTTCGTCGCGGTGGGCGGGTTGCTCAACGAGGAGGAGACCGCCGTCTAGAAAAGTCCTCAGGGAGTCCTCCTCCCGCCAGGCTTCCCAATGCTCGCGAAAGGCCGAGATGCTCGGGTACTGCTCGTTGCCATCTAGGGTAAAACGGGCTTCGGGACCCAGAATTTCGGCCAGCATGCGAAGGCGAGGGAGGTCCGACTCGAGCTTGCCGCAGACTTTTATTTTAAAATAATTTAATTTATAGGAGCGAATGCAGGACTCGAGGTCGAGGGGCAGAGTGTCGTCTGCACGGGTTTCGTCGGTAACGTCGTCGGACGTCAGGGGATCGCCGAGGCCTATGGTGTGGCGAGCAATGATTGTGGAGCGTGGCTTTTCAGGCAGAGTTTCGGCGAGAGAAAGATCGTTTAATTCCGGGCGAACGTCACCAAGACGGATGCCAAGCAGGTTTTCGCG
>JABHOU010000079.1 GCA_018695085.1 Opitutia bacterium
AAGAAAATCTCGTAGCTGTTGAGTTGCCTCTTCTGTTCGAGAATTCCCTTGAGTCCGAATTCGACTTTGTCGTCTCTATTTTCTCCAATCCTAAAACTCAAATGCATCGCTTGCTTGAACGAGGTCTAGAACAACTCGAGGCACGAAATCGTCTCGATGCTCAATTGCCGACTGCGTTGAAAGCTCGTCGGGCTGACTTTGTTCTTCTGGGCGATGGCGAAACTTCCTATTTGCGTAAGCAGGTCGAGTGCTTGTGTCGCAATTTTCTTTTTCCAAAACTCGCTAGTTCTAGTTCTTTCAAATAGTATTCAAAAACCATCCCATGGCACTTACACGATCAAAAAAATCTCGCGGAGGAGGAAAGGAAGATGAGGTCTCCTCCACCGATGAAGTGAAGGAAAGCAGTCCGAGCCTTTCTAGCGAAACCGAAGCTGACGTTCCAACGAAAGTAACTCCACGCAAGAAGTCAAAGGCTACTGCTCAAAGCGTTCCCGACTCGGAGGAAGCTCCTTCTCAAAAAAAAGATTCACAGCAGGTTTTCTTTAGTACCGATGGCTCCGAGCCAACCGAAGACAAGGAACCGCCGCCAGCTGATGAAGAATCGGACGAAGGAAAGAACTCTCCAAACGAAGGTGGTCAAAAAGATCATAACCGCCAGGGGCATCGCAAACAGCGTCAACAAAATTGGCAGAACAAGAAAAGAGGTGGTGGCGGGAAGGGAAAACAACAGCACTTTAACCAGAACCAAAAGCAAAGACATAAGTCTAAGAGAAAGCGTCGAACTTCTCTTTCCGACCCGGAAGAACGTCACCCTCTGGAAATCGGCACATTGGAAGAGTGTGAAGCACTTGCAGATTTCGAGGCAATCCAAGTCTTGGCCGAAGAATGCTTTGGTGGCGAGGGCGAAGCTTTTGATTTCAATTCCCTATATGGCTTAGATCTCGTAGAACTTAAGGAAAAGGCTTCTGAATTGTTGCCTGAGCTTGATTTTCCTCCCGCCCCTGTTCGAGAGGAGATTTTTGATCTCATTTTCCAGAATCGATTTGAAGCAAAGATTCCAGTCAAGACCCGTGGGATCTTGGAAGTCTTGGAAGAAGGTTATGGTTTGCTGCTTCAGGCTAAGGATAATTACAGAATCAAAAGTCAGAGCGCTTATGTTCCGAAGGCAGTGGTTAAACGGTTTGGACTCCAAACCGGACATGTTTTGGAAGGTTTTTTGAGACCTAAAATGGAAGGTTCGACCTGCCCTTTGCTAATAAGGGTTGATACTGTAATGGAAAAACCGCCGGAGGAAGCCGCTAAGGTAATACCGTTTACGGAACTTACTCCTTACTATCCCTTGGAGCGAATTTTTCTGGAGACGAGCCCGGATGTCGAATGGGACAATGTCTCCATGCGAGTGGTCGACTTGGTTTCTCCCGTTGGATTTGGCCAACGCGGTCTCATCGTGGCTCCTCCTCGAACGGGTAAAACTGTCCTTCAGCAATGCATGGCTCGTGCTATCAGGACTAACAATCCTGATGCCCATCTAATCATCTTGTTGGTCGATGAGCGTCCCGAGGAGGTCACCGATTTCCGCCGTCAAGTTTCTGACGCAGAGGTCATCGCCTCCACCTTCGACGAAAACGCCGAAAGCCATGTGCATGCTGCCGAAATCGTCATAGAGAAAGCCAGGCGCATGGTGGAAGTGGGAAAAGAGGTGGTTGTTTTGCTGGATTCCATTACTCGGCTTGCTCGGGCTTACAATACGACTATGCCGAATAGCGGCAAGATACTCAGCGGGGGCGTTGAGGCAACTGCTCTTCAAAGACCCAAGCGTTTTTTTGGTTCTGCCCGAAACATCGAGGGGGGAGGGAGCTTGACGATTCTCGGCACCGCCTTGATAGAGACCGGAAGCAAGATGGATGAGGTTATTTTCGAGGAATTCAAGGGCACTGGGAATATGGAGCTTCATTTGGATCGAGAACTTGTCAGCAAGCGCATCTTTCCTGCCTTGGATTTTGAGAAAAGCGGAACCAGAAAAGAGGAACTCTTGTATCACCCCGACGAATTGGGGAAAATCTACGCTCTTCGACGCTCCCTCAAAGGTGTGCCTCCGGTCGATGCAATGGAGATGTTCATTCAGCGTGTTAAGAAAACCAAAAACAATCCCGAATTTCTAATGGGTTTGGGGCGTTGATGCGTTCCCTTGTGGGGTCTTGTTATCTTGAGCAGACTCTGTTTTTCTTTCGGTTGCCTTTTTTCAAGAGGTTTCCCTATCTTAACGGAGTTTTTTTAGCTCCGTGAACCAAACCGACGAATACTTGCTGCAAGCCTTCGAACAAAACAACGAAGGTTTTGACCAAATTGTGGTTTCTGTTCGTGCAGAATTGGAGGCGGATCCCACCGAGGAACTGGAAGTGCCCGCAGACCCGGATCTGGCGTTCATGGATAAGCTTCTCGAGACCATAGGTTCTTCATCTCAGGTATTTGTTGATTTCCTTGCTTCGGAATTGAACATGGAAACGGTTGATCTTTCCTTGGTCAATCCAAGCAGTGAAACTGTTGCAGCCGTTCCAGTCGAGGTTGCTCGTCAATATGAAGTTTTCCCCTTGGAGCTCAACGGAACTGAGATCGATCTTGCTCTTGC
>JABHOU010000564.1 GCA_018695085.1 Opitutia bacterium
CTCCAACCCACTGACCTTCAATGGTATTTCCATGTCCTGTCACGCCGGAGGTCGCGGGTTCGAGTCCCGTCTATCCCGCCATTCGCAATCCTCGTCAACTTGCGTCAATTCGCGTCTGGAGCCCACTGTTAAAGGGCTTCCCGAGGATTCACCCTCTTCACCCGTTTCGCCAACCCGCGACGCCAAACGACCCGTTTCGCCGGAAATCTGCATCAATATCTGCATCAACGGTCCGTTCCCGTCTATCCCCCTCATGCAGTCCTGCAAGGGCAATAGAGTCGTGTCCAGATAGACCTTTTCGGTCAATCGCTGGTCAGAGTGACGCATCAATTCCTGAGCCATGCGGGGAGGCACTCCATTTGTCTGGAGCCAGGTGTTGAAGGTGTACCGCAATGCGTGAAAGTCGGCGTACCGCCCGGTTTCATCTACATAGGGAATTTCGGCTGCCTTAAGATCCTTCCGAAGTGTTTTGCATCTTGGAACGCCATCGGCGAAGACACGATTGGAAGCCTTGGTTCCGTCCGGCTTGAAGTCGGCGAGCAGGCGTTCGAGTTCGGATATCAAAGGGATTCGAGCCTCCTTCTTATTCTTGGAAATGCTTGCCCGAACCAAGACGTGGGACTTCTCGCCATCCAATATAATGTCTCCCCACTTGAGCTCGGAGAGCTCGCCATACCTCAGACCCGTTCTCGCCGACATGAGATAAGGCACCCGGCGATAGTGTGGCGAATTCCGAAAAAGCCTTCCCAATTCCTCGTCGGTCAATGCTCGCCTCACTCTCGTCGCTATGGTCTGGTCGACCTTGGAAACCGTGATCAGGGGATTGGCCGCCAGCCGGCCCTGTGAAATCATCCAATTCAAAAAGGTTTTGGCCTCCGCGAGGTAATGGTTCCTTGTGCGGGGGGACATCCCCTGCAAGCATGCCCTCCAGTGCGTGAAGGAGTCGGACGTTATCCGACCAAGGTTCGTCCACCCGCACTCATCAATCAGTCTTTCCAGACGATTCCTTACCTGCAGGGCTCCCTTCCCCTTTTTACCATCCTTACCCCGGGCCTTCAGGTCGGCAAGGTATTCGTTTAGGTGGACGCGAATTGCTTTCCTCTGTGCTTCCCTCAAGGATCTCGGCGGCAAAAGTCCCGCTTTTTCGGCCTCGTACTCTCGCTTGAAATCATTAGCCATCTGCCAGGCCACCTCTTTGCAGGTCACGCCAAGGGGCTTGTACTTGTAACTTGGCATGTCGCCATAACGAAAACGCAAGTAGTAGCACTCGGACCGTACTTTGTGGCCATTCTTCCTGCGGGCTCTTTTCTCTACACTGTGTATCATGATAAACCTTCCTTTCCGACCTCGGTCAAAGTTGACTCCTCACCTTCCATCATTGCCTCAACTTCCTTCAGTTTAAACCTCACACAACCGCCAATTTTAACTTTCGTCAACTTACCTCTTGCCGCCAAGCGTTCGACGCTCCTGACGCTGACCGAGAACAGTTCCGCCACTTGTTTTTTACTTATTAGTTTTTGTTTCATGGAAAATGATTTAGTTGCCGCCGAGATCAGGTCTTCCCGGTCTTGGCGACGGCATCGAGCAGCGGGTCATTTGGGGGTTCGTCCATCGTTTTCGGGCAGGTGGAGTCAATCGGCATCTAAATGCAGTTCGATATGATCCTGAGCGTTTTCTTCCAGTAGAGCTTCTTCCGCAATCGCCTCCAATTCGCGAATGCCCTGACGAAGGCCGTCGGGAGTTACGATCGTCAGCTTGAAGTCGATGGATGATACCTCCTCGTTGAACCGACGATCCGAATCGGTCAAATCTGGAACGCAAATCCACGCCTTCCAGTCCGGCAATGACCCGTGTACGGACTTCCGCTCGTTGAATACGGCACGACCGAAGATTCCATGGTGATCCAGAATCTTCATCTCGGCGAAAACGGGGAACTCCCCTAACGAAGTCAAAGCCCACAAATCAGGTGCCCAGCCGTCTCCGGTGCGATCGGCTAGGGTCAACCCATGGACGGTTTCGAGCAAAGTCGCCAGAAACATGTCCTTCGCTGCCCGAACTTCCTTCCGGGCAGTGTTGATGGTTGCGTATCGTTCGGCCTCGAATGCATGGCGAATGGCAGTGGCTTTTTCCTCGTCCAAGTTCAGGCAAGCTATCATGCCCTCAAGCGTCGAGCGTTTCGGAAGGCTGGTCCCTTTAAGCAAATGAAAAAGTGCCGTCCTTGAAATCCCGGTGTCTTTCGCAATGGCGGTTTTCGAGAGAGCCGATCGTTCGACGGCTCCGTGGAGAAGTTCGGATAATTTCGACATATCAACAAGGCTAGAGCGTTCACTAACGTAAAGCAAACTTTATTTCGAATAACGTTGCAATCCAGTTTAATAAGTTCAGATTGTCAACCTTTTTAATATATACTTAACATTACAGAACAATGAATGGAAGCATTAAAACTCACGAAAAAACGGTCATCAAACACGCCGAATCTGCCTTGGAGGCTGGGCTTGCTCTGTACCAGCTTCGCCGAGCGAAAGCCTGGAAAAACCGCGGCTTTCGCAACCACGGCGAGCACGCCGAGAGTCTCGGTATCTCTCGATCACGAGCTACGCAGCTGGAGCAAGCTGGACGACTACACGACGCACTTAGTCGAAGAAGGGAGGGCGACGAGAGGTTGCCCGAGAACGAATCCGTGATCCGGCCACTTTGCCGCTTGATCAAATTCGGCAAAGTGGCTCTTGACGACGAAGGAGTCGAAAAAGCTATGGAGGTTTGGCGGAAGGCGGTCGACGACAAGGAAGACTCGACTCGGAAGCTTGCTGAACGAGTTCGAGAAGAGCTTGGTGAAGGCAAACGCGGTACCCCCCTTTGCGAACTTCAAGATCCCGAGCCGATGATGCCCGAGTGTTCGGTCGGGCCACCACCTTTGCAGACGCCCCGGAAAATGGCGAGTCACGCCAATCAAACGCTCGCCCTCCTCGGTCTGTTGAAAACTTCACCCATCGACGCCGAAATCCTCAATGAAGTTGAGAGGAATCTCAGGTGGCTGAAAGATGCTTTGGACGAGATGGATGAGGCCCAACGGCCTGAGGTCGAGGCCGCATGATTTTACTATAGTTAAAAAATGAAAACCACGAAAATTCAATGGACGGACAGCACTGTAAATCCCGTCATGGGGTGCGGCGGGTGCGAGTTGTGGCCGACCAGTTCAAGGAAAGTGGAGCGGGCTCTTACGGATTCCCTAGGCGGAAATTCCACTGCCGTGCTCCAAGGTTTGGTTTCCGGCTGGACACCCCAAGATTTCGCAAGGCGAAAAAGTGAACTCGCTCAGACCCTTGCCGATGAACTCGGAAATCCGGAAGTCGGTCCCAAAGCAAAGGCCGCCATCGACGGGGCCTGCAGATGCTACGCAGGCGTTCTTCATGCAAGGTATTCAGGACATTCACCGGGTTATGCCCAGAATTTCAACCGTCCTGAATTCTTTGCCGGACGAATGCTGGAAGCCTCGCGATGGAGTGATCTCAGAGGACGAATCCGCCCAAACAAGCCTTGGCTCAACGGCTTCCCCCGCCTGATCTTCGTCAGCGACATGGGCGACGCCTTGGTCAAGGAAATGCCCTTCGCTCTCCTGCAAAAGGAAATCATCGAAGTCGTTGCTTCGGAGAAGGGGCGTCGTCACGTATGGCTTTGGCTTACGAAACGCCCCGCCCGCATGGCGGCTTTTTCAGATTGGCTTCATGAACGCTACATTCCTTGGCCCGACAACTTGGTGGCGATGACCAGCGTAACGAGTCGGAGAACCGTAGGTCGAGTGGACGACCTTCGCCGAGTTCGTTGCCGCCTCAAGGGGCTTTCGGTGGAGCCGCTTTGGGAATCGGTCAAGCTGCCTCTCGACGGCATCGACTGGGTGATCGTCGGTGGCGAATCGGGATCGGCGGCAAACCCCTTCGATCTCGCATGGGCTCGCGAGCTTCGGGAGCAATGCCGAGAGGCGGAAGTCGCCTTTTTCGTTAAGCAACTCGGCGCAAACCCCATGAACGAAGGCTCCGACCTGAAGCTTGGGGACCGGCACGGAGGGGATTGGGCCGAGTGGCCCGAAGATCTTCGCGTCCGCGAGTTTCCCGAGACGTTTCGTTCGGTTGCATACGAGCTTCGCCGAAGTGCCGACGTGGGGGGGGCGGCATGATTCGAAACCCAAGCAATTCCAGCACCCCGCCATCTTCGCATAACCGGGCTCGTCTCAACTTGTTCCGCGCGACCTTGACCATCTTCAATATAAAGTAAAACCATGCAAAATACCGAAACCGTCATAGAACCCATCGCGGAGGGCACGCTGAACAGAGCGCCCGTTCCCGCTTTGGAAAACGAAGCATTGCGCCGCATCCGAGAGTTATTCGGTCCCGAAGCCGTTTGCGTACCTGTGCGCTTCGGAGACAAAAAACCTGTATTTTCCGAATGGCAGCAAAAGACCATTGCAGACATGGACGACCCCGACTATCTGGCGACTTTCATCAATTGCAACGTCGGCGTACTCTGCGGGGAGAAAAGTAACGGACTGGTGAGCATCGACGTCGATTCGGACGAAGGACTCGAAGAGTTGCTTCGCCTGAACCCGTCTTTTGCCGACACCGCCCTGACCAAGGCCGAGAGAGGCGGCAACGTCTGGCTGCGCCTGACCGACGAAGCGTATCCGCCATTGACGAAACTCTACGATCCGGAGAGAAAGGCTTGGGGTGAGCTTCGAAGCACGGGCGGGCAAACCGTCGTCTGCGGAATGCATCCGTCGGGTTGCGAATACGAAATAGCAAACGATTCAAGGCCGATTGAAATTTCCTTCGACGAGATCAATTGGCCCGAAAACGTCGAGAACCCTTGGGTCGAGGATCCGCTCGACCGACTGATCGAGAGGGAGGGCGAACCTTTTCAATTCGGCGCCAGAGGGTCTTGCGCCCCGAACCAGAACTTTTTCGCGTCGGCCTTCGCCTTGGAAAACCTCGTCATCTGGTGTCTTGAAGAACAAGGGTTTTACGCCTATGACGAAGGTAACGGAGTATGGACGAGCATTTCGCATGAAAAAATTCGAGAGCGTGTGCTTCGGAACGTTCAGCGTGTGGCCGAAAGACAGAATGCTCCCTTAGCGAAAGAGGTCAAATCTGCGTTGAAATTGCATTTTCTGAACGGCGTGGTCGAGTTGTTGAAGGGACGGGTCGAAAAAAGGAATCCGTTCGCGGCGAACTCCCGTTTGCTCAATGCAAGAAACGGGACCGTGTTCAATGGCGACTTACTAGGTACCGTCTTGCTTCCTCATTCGTACGAACACATGCTTCGCAACCGCCATGAGTTCTCTTTTATCAAGAAGACGTCAGCCCCATGTAATTCCGAATCGGGCTTTCCGGAATTGCTGACGTTTCGTACGAAACCCATGGGAAAGGCTTCTGAGTCGCTTCAGAGGGTACGGGAACAATTGGGCTGGGAAAGGGGAACGCCAAGAGACTTTCTAAAGTTTCTTCAGCTTAACCTCACGACTTCGGAAATCGTCCTGCTCCAAAAGGTCTTCGGGAGCATTTTATTCGGTGGAAACCCCTGCCAAAAAATTCTCCTCATTCTGGGCAAACCCGGTTCGGGCAAGAGCGTCGTGCTGGACGTTCTGCGGCTCATTGTGGGCGCGGCCAATACCGTTCAGCTCCGCACCGAGCACTTGGCAAATCGATTTGAGACAGCTCGGTTCGTCGGCAAGAAATTGCTCGTCGGCCCCGACGTGGAGGCGGACTTCCTTCGTCGCAAGGAGGCCAACTTCCTCAAGTCTTTGGTCGGTCACGACTTTCTCTCGAGTGAGGGAAAGAACAACCCGAACGACGTCCCCTTGAGGGGCGACATGGGAGTGGTCGTCACATCTAACCACCAACTGAGAATCAACGCGGGCGACGACCTGAACGCTTGGAGGAGACGGTTGCTCGTCCTGCGCTTCGACAAACCTTTTATTGGAAAGAAGATACCAAACTTCGCCGAGAGGCTGGTGGGTGAGGAAGGCGACGCAATATTCACTTGGGCCATCGAGGGAGGCGAGTTGCTGGCGAAGGACATAAAGGCGATCGGCGACTTCGTCTTGAGCGACGACCAAAAAGCGAAAGTGCAACGCATCGTCGACGACAGCGGTTCCCTTCGTCTCTTTGTCGAAACTTGCTTGGAGAAACCCGGCGGTGGCTCGTTCGGGAGCTTGAGTACGAACGAAATCGTGGACGCCTACAACGACTTCTGCAGGCAGCGTGGATTCGAGGTTCAGCCGGATATGGTGACGCAGAAAAAGCTGCCCGACTTGATGATGGAAATTCACGGCCTGCCAAAAGGCAAAAAAGTGAGTGGGCCCGACGGTAAGAGCGTCCGGGGTTATCATGGGGTCGGGTTAAAGGATGCTCGCGATGGCTCTTGACGAATCAAAGCTTGAAAACGTTCGTCGCAAGCCCGGAAAGTTGACGGCGAGGTGCCCGGCCTGCGCCGAAAGGGGAGCAGACCGAAAGGGAGAGCATCTCGCCGTCTATAATGACGGAGCCTACCATTGCGTGGCTACGAACGGAGAGAGTCGCCACAGCAAGCGTATCTTTGCCTTGGCAGGGGCAGGTGGGTTACGCAAGGCAAGGCCAACTGCTCCCCAGTTGAAAAAATGGAAAATAAAGACAATCGTAGGTTGGGGTCCCTTGGAATGGTAGTCGGGGGGCGGCAGGGGCGGGTAATTCCTATTTTTTGGGAAAGGAAACAAAAAGGGAATGGGTAGTATATATAAAAGAAGTTCGAAACTGCCGCCCCTTCCGTCCCACCTCAGGAGGCGCTGGAAAGGCCTCAATAATAAATTCGGCAGTTTTAGTGATCTTCAAGCCGACGTTGGATGAGACTACTAGGCTAACTGAAGACTATTAGTCGAAATAAGACCTCATGCCTCGGACGTGAAATCATCGATTTCTGCGTCTTGAAAATCCACAGGTTGTGATATGTTTGTGATATGTAACTGTGGCAAACGTGATACATTATTTGCTATGCAAAGTAGCTTTTTGCCCCCAAAACGGCCTGAAACAAGCTATATGATATGCTTGTGATATAGGTTTTTTTCAACAACCACCGGAGCAAGCAAAGCTCGGCTTTCGGTTGTTTTTTCGCCATAATTTCGCCGTTTTTCCGCCAAAACCGTACTTATCCCACCGGTCAGGTGAGATGGATTTTGAGTTTTCGATTCAACGAAACATCGCGCAGGCGCATGCGAGGCCGAGGCGTTGTTCGGCAGCAGATTGATGGCTACGGCCCGCAGAAGGGCCAAGCTGGATCTGGATCGTCGCAGGGCGGCCGGAGAGGACTTGTCCTGGCTCGGATTGCTCGGGGAGCTATGATCCCTTTCCGTATTCCCGACGGGCTTCGGAGTCGCCGCCCGACTCGAATTTCAAGACATCACGAAGTCCTCGACGTCGGAACCTTCCGGCACCTTCACGTGCACGTCGATGTAGTTGAGATTTCCGTCGTGATCGACGTAGACGTTTTTTTCGGCGATGTCCTCCAACGCAAGTCCCTCAAGGTCATTGTGATCGGATGAGGTCGATCCGGGCTCGAACGAAAAGTTTCGGGCCGTCAGGTCGTCGGCGATTTCCTCCTGCGTCGCCCTGCGGCCCATTACCACGGGTTGGGAGATCACTATCCCCGGATCCCCGTCTCTGTCCACGATGCCTTCGAATCTGACGTCGTCGCCGAACAGGACGTTCATGTTGCGCTTGTCCTCAAGATACAGAGCCGCGTTGTAGAAATGACCGAACGGCATCAAGTCCTCCGATTCTATGGTGACCTTTATCACCCTCTGGGTCGATGCGTCGAAGAAGACACCGTGTTCGGTGCCCTCCTTGTAGTCGGCTTTGCGGGCTAGTCCTTCGAGCAATTCCCGAAAATGTTTTTCATTGAGGACGCAGTCATTTTCCTTAGCCCAGTCTTTGAATTTTGAGCTACCCACTGCGCGTCCGTCATCACGGGCCGCTTCGATTGCCTCTTGGAGACTAGGAACGGTCGGATTTTGTTTTTTGGTTCTGTCTTCATCAATTCTTTCTCCGTATTTGAAGTCGGGGTAGGCGACGACTTCTTCATCGCCTCCTTCGCTGGATTCGGTGTTTTTCATTTCTTTTGAAATTAGGCAAAGCGACAAACTCGTCATGCCTGCCAACAGGAAACGATCGGCATGATTTTCATCTCCCCACTTATCCCCGATACCCGAATCAGCCTCAAGATTA
This sequence comes from Opitutia bacterium, assembly GCA_018695085.1. Lineage (GTDB taxonomy): Bacteria > Verrucomicrobiota > Verrucomicrobiia > Opitutales > Seribacteraceae. Next base: position 8,250 of record JABHOU010000564.1, read on the forward strand.
ATATAAACCCCAACTCACCAATTGGTGCGAATGCATTGATGGGTTGACCGAGGGGGAGCGGATATGCGTTTCGCAAATTGCTTGAATCTTTCAACTCCGACTATCAAAGATCCCTTATTATGACGGAAAAATTATCCAAGTCCCTGCAACACAGGGTCAAAAACGCAACGGTTCGGATGTGTGGCCCGACCGGGGAAGAAGGACAGGGAGTCTACCTCGGAGAGGAGATGATCCTGACCGCCGCTCATTGCCTTAAATCACTGAACATCTGGAAACCCACAATAGCCCCGGGAGAAAAATATATCGAGTCATTGAAAACCCATGACGGGAAAAAGCTCGAAATGATGGTGCGCTCAGCAGACGTGGTAAAAGACGTTGCCGTCTTGATTCCATGGGAGGAGGCGGACGATGATGCATTCGGGGATTTCTGCGACAACACGGACCCCGTGCCGCTGTGTTCCGACGATTTCCTCAAGGAATATGCCGGAGCAAATACGGATGACGGCGGCTTTCGGGAATTCCGGATCCACGTCTTTACCCATGAGGACGAATTCACCACGGGCAAGGCGTCGATATGCAGTCCTTGTTCGGATAACATCTCCTCAAAAGTCCCCATCAAAGGTGGCACCTCGGGAGGGCCGATTGTCAACGACAACGGGGAGTTGGTGGGAATAGTTTCCCAAGGAAAAGAAGATGGCTACGGTCTGGGTTCTCCACAACCGATACCTTCCCTGACGCTGCCGGTTTGGGCCATGAAGCGGTTGCCCGACCCCGAGGATTGACTGCCGCCCTCGTCGTGCTAGGGTGAGGGGATGATAAAACTGACGACATTTCTCATAGGCATAGTCCTTTCTTTATCTTCCTTAGGTTGCGGCGATCCTGCGGATGGTCAACACGACGACCACGACAACGGCCAAAAAGGGCAGAGGGACGACGGCCAGCAGGGGCAGAAGGACGATGGGCAGCAGTAGCCTGTCAAGCCCCCACTCTGGCTCACGCTTGACCGCCCTACCGTCGAACCTAGGATGAAAGCATGAAGAAGTTACTTGCCGCTATGTTCGCCGCCCTGCTGATGGTTGGGTGCGGGGAGGAGGCTCAGTGGGAAGCCAACCCCGAACCCTACGGCGGACTCAAAATCCTCGCTGAGATCAAGGAGGCGAAGGAAAGCGGTTCCACCGAACTGATTCTCTGGACTGGAGTAAACCAAATCTCCGACCTCTCGCCGCTCAAGGGATTGACGAAGTTGAAGTTGCTGAAGCTCGACGACAACCAAATCTCCGACCTCTCGCCGCTCAAGGGGTTGACGGATCTGAAGAGTCTGTCGCTCATCAACAACAAAATCACCGACCTCTCGCCGCTCAAGGGGTTGACGAATTTGAAGGAGCTGTGGCTCAGCGACAACGAAATCTCCGACCTCTCGCCGCTCAAGGGGTTGACGGATTTGCGAGTGCTGGTCCTTACAAAGAACAAAATCTCCGACCTCTCGCCGCTGAAGGGGTTGATGAATTTGAAGGAGCTGTGGCTGGGCGGCAACCCCATCCCCAAAGACCAGTTTGATATGCTCATAAAGGCCCTGCCGGACGGCGGAATCTCCGGTCTCTCTTCCGATTATTACAGCAATGGGCAGAAGAAGAGCGAATTTTACTACAAGGACAGCCA
>JABHOU010000407.1 GCA_018695085.1 Opitutia bacterium
ATCGATTATCAAACCGCCAACTATTGCATAAAGGCCCTGCAGGAGAGAAAGAACGACAAACCGCAGTTCTTGGCCTGCGGAATATTCAAGCCGCACTCCCCGTTCTTCGCACCTGCTGACCACCATGAACCATACAAGGATATCCGACTTACCTTGCACAAGAAAGATGACTGGAACGACCTGCCGAAAGGAGCTGTCAGCCTGATGCGAAGTAAGAAATGGTTTTGGCAAGGTATGATGCAGGTCGAAAGCAAGGCTCCGGAATCCTACAAGGCATTCATTCGCTCTTATGCAGCCTGCGCCTCGTTCGCCGATGCTCAAATAGGTCGAGTGCTCGATGCCCTCGACAATTGTCCCCGCGGAAAAGATACCGTCGTCGTCTTATGGTCTGATCATGGCTTTCATCTCGGAGAAAAAAACCACATCGAAAAATTTGCCCTATGGGAAAAAAGTAACCATGTGCCGTTAATAGTTTTAGCTCCTGGAACAACCAAACCAAACTCAGTGTGCGAACAACCCGTCGACCTTACTGTCCTCTACCCCACCCTCCTCGAACTGTGCGGTCTGACTCCGGATAAAGGAGTCGACGGAGTCAGTGTTGTTCCCCTTTTGCGAAACCCGAAAGCAAAGTGGGAACGCCCCGCGATAATGACTTATCAAAAAGGCAACCATGCAGTCCGCAGCGATCGCTGGCGATACATACAATATGCCGATGACAGCGAGGAACTCTACGACCACGAGACCGACCCAAACGAATGGAACAACCTAGCGAACGATCCACAGCACAAAACAATCATTGCAAATCATCGTAAGTGGATACCCGAACAGGAAGCCAAAACCGTTCCCGACTTGAAAAAGAAATAATTATTCCCAATAACCCTTTCAACAATCTCTAGTTGGTAACACCAATCTCAATTTTCTTCTAATCAATATTCAAAACCTATGAAAAACATAATTTGCCTCTCCTTGCTTGCCACTTTGTTTGCAGGTTTAAAACTCATCCACGCAAAGAACGATAAGCAACCAGGAATCTCGCTCGACGGTTACCGCTTCGAATTCCCCTGCAAAGGCGCCATGCCGGAGAAACCAAAAAAAGGAGCAGGTTGCCAGTCTGCCTTGGTCACGGGTGACCCATTCAAAACCGACAACTTCAAGAAAGTAGTCAACTTCGGTGGACAAAAGGGCAGGATCTACAAGGTAACCCTCCGTTTTCGAGGTGTGGTCGAGCCAATGATGTACAAGAACGGCAAAATGGACGGTGACTACTTTTATGTTGGTGGTGAACCGAACAACCGAACTTACAACATCTATAAAATTGATGTAGCGTCTCCCAAGTCGCACTACTTCTTGAATCGACAAGATCGTGTCGGTCACCGCATATTCACAATCGACTACACCAAGACGATCGAGATCGCAGGTGGTTCACAAATCACTCTCAGCGGAGATGGCCAAAACGGTAAACTGATCTCCAATTTCGCCCAGCACGTCGTGCCCGAAGTAGCACCCGCGCCGAAGCCCTACCACGGCCAGTTCATCCAGATCGACGTCATTGGGGTGGAAGAAACGAAATAAACGAGAAGCCCAGTTCGTTCCGCGGTGTTCTCCAATTAAAAAGTCATCAGAGAACTCTTGGGCTTGTCGACATATCTGATTCATCTATGAAAGGATTATGTATAAATTAATAACATACTTAGCTATTGCCTCTTGTATACTTGTTTCCGGATGCGGGGACGAGCATCACCACGACCATGATGGTCATAACCATGGCGGGCACGCCCATGAAGCTCCTCATGGAGGAGCATTAGTTCTATTGGGAGAACATGGAACTGGTTTTCATCTCGAAGTAATTCTGAGCGAAGAAGGTATCCTCGACCTGTACGTTCTCGATGGAGAAGTGGACAAATTCGTGAGAATTTCACAAGAAGAACTAGCCTTGCAAGTAACTACTAAGGATTCGGAAAGCCAAAGCGTTAGCATGACGGCAGTGGAAGACGCCGCAACGGGCGAATCCATAGGCAACACTTCGCACTTTCAAGCGCGGACCGAAATGAAAGGCGTCGAGAACTTCGATGCAGTCCTGTCATCGGTAAAAATAAAAGGCACGGTTTTTGAAAAAGTTTCTTTTAGCTACCCTGGTGGGAACGAATGACTTTGCTGAAACTTTTATCGGGAAGTTACTCGTCTAAATCAAATCGTTCATGAGCATAGAGGCGAAGCGGGATCAGCTGGTGGAAGAATTGTTGCCGTTCGAGGATCACTTCGAGAGGTTCGCCTATGTTATCGATCGCGCAAAGTCCCATCCACCCTTAGCCGCAGAATATAAAATCGATACTTTTTTGACTAAAGGATGCATATCGCAATTGTGGGTGTTTCCTAAATTCAACGAAGGCAAATGCTACTTTCAGGCTGATTCCGATGCAGCGATTACAAAAGGGACCGCTACCATGCTCTGTGAGCTTTATAGCGACGAAGTTCCTGAGGAAATCATTTCCTTGGAACCGGATTTTCTTTCAGAGGTAGGTATAACTCAGCATTTGTCCCCCAATCGCAGAAACGGTCTAACCAGCGTAAGAGCCAAAATCAAAGCGTATGCAGAACTGTGTCTCGACAAACAATAATTTCTTCAGCTCGTTCTTGCCGTTCGTGCATCCCTCATCTATTAAGCTCCAGATGAAAACTCATGTCGGTTTTCTTGCTTTTCTTGCTTGTTCTGCCCTAGGGCAACAACCTCAAGAGGTTAAAAAGACTTTCGCAGAAGAAGCTTCGCTATCTCGAATCGATTGGGGGGTACAGGATATTGTCGTTATCGGAGAAGTTAAAAAAGTCCGGACCAAAGCTATTGGAGTCCAACCGACGATCTTCAGTTACAACCTAGAAGTAAAGGTCGAGGAACTTCTAAGAGGAGATTTATCTAATAAAAAACTTCCCCGAGTCAATGTCCCTCAAAAAGTGGAAATCAATATCGCTCCTCAACGACGGCCCGAAGCTGCAAAAGAAGAAGCTGGGAAGCTCATACAAATTCGACATAGCGTAAGACAGGAGAAGGAACCTGTTTTCCCCGAGGATCTCAACCAAACTCGGAGTGTTGTTGCTTTATCTAAGGCTGGTACTGTGTATCGATTTATTGGCTGGGAGTCATTGAATGACAAAAGAGAAGAGCAAGTTAGGTTCGAGTGCACTCTTCCCGTTGGATGGAAAGGGAGGGAGGGAAAGGTCCTTTCTCCTTGGAGCGAATTGAAAGCAGAATGGCCGCCAGAAGAAATAAGAAAAAAAGACACTCTTTTCTGCATGAAAACTGGTCGGCCCTTCTTGGATTGGAACCACAAAGCAACAATGGCAGTAACCAAAGTGCCTTCGGTATACGTAACCAACCTGAACCGAGACGGGGATGGGGAAATGAGAGTAACCATCTCTAATTTCACTGAAAAACAATTAACTATTCCTGCTCTCAGACGAGTAGGGACCCGGATACTTTGGAAAGAGAGTCTTGTACTTGTAATAAAGGGCAAGGCATTCAGGTTGCCGGGATCTAAAGGCATTTCCTATCCTACGGATGCCGTTGAATTAGATCCCAACGAGGAAATTTCCGTAGTAATCAACCCACTTTCTGTTCGGGATGCAGTTTGGCCAACTACTACGGCGGAAAGAATTTACTTTAAGTTCTGCCTAGGGCAGCACGAGCTCAAGTCTCCCTTTTACTATTACAAGCAACATCACGACACCATTCGTCGAAAATTGATGGCAGGGCAACCATTGCGGCCTTTATTTCTTGGGGATTGAGCAGTAAAATCCCGACCTTCGAAATCGGGCAAGAACCATAAGTGGTTTAAACTAGGAGTCCAGTTAATGCACTCGTCCTTGGCTCAGGAGGCTATCGTTTCGGCGACTATTGGCGAATGGGCCTGCCCTTGGAGATTCTGATCCTCAGCGTGGGAACGCCTTTGATCATGCATTTCTGGCCTCTCAGTTGAGATACAAGAGGCAACCGCTGTTCCGTAGGTTTTATTTCGCCACCGCTCTATACAGGAACGGGCGGCGGAACATGCCGCCGAAGTGGTGTTCACATTTGCAAACCAGAGCAAGAACGTTCTTACCCGACTTGAGCTTGCCCGTTAATTCGACATCCCACTCGAAGCGATAATCGTTCCGCCACCACAACTTACCCTGCTTGCGGACAGCCACTTCCTTACCATTGAGGTAGAGACGGCATTCATTGAACAGTCCGGGGAAGCGCAGATGCACCTTCCCGACAGTCTGCTCGGGCTTTAAGTCGAGATCGGTTCGGTACCAGAGGTTGCCGACATAGCTTTGGTAGTCAGGATGAAGGATACCTTGTGCCTGGGCGTAGAGATCAACCCGAAGCCTTTCCCACTCATTGGGATAATCCTTGCGTTCAGCGGGC
>JABHOU010000124.1 GCA_018695085.1 Opitutia bacterium
ATGCTCAAGGAGCAATGCGGCTTCGAGGTCATGCCTCACTTGACCTGCGTGGGGCACAAGGAAGCCGAGTTGATGGACATCCTGCAGGACTTCGAGTCGGCGGGCTTTCGCAACGTGATGGTTCTGCGAGGTGACCCGCCCAAGGGAGAAACTCGGTTTCAAGCGGAGGAAGGGGGCTTCTCTCATGCCGACGAACTCGTTAGTCTCATCCGTCGAAACTTTTCGGACTTCGGGATCGGGGTGGCGGGTTACCCGGAGAAACATCCGGAATCTCCCGACGCCGGTGACGATGTGCAACGCCTTGCCCACAAGGTGTCCTGCGGGGCCGATTTCGTAACCACACAGCTGTTTTTCGACAATGAATTCTACTTCGATTTCGTCAAGAGATGTCGCCAAGCGGGCATTCACGTTCCCATTCTTCCCGGCTTGCTCCCGGTGCTCTCATTGGCCCAGATTCGACGATTCTCCTCGATGTGCGGAGCTGCCCTGCCACCCGAATTGGAGAAGAGGCTGGAGGAAGCGGGCGAAGACGGAGCTCGGGAAGTGGGCGCGGATTGGGCATACGAGCAAATAAAAGGTCTACTCGACGGAGGCGCTCCCGGCTTTCACCTATACGCTCTCAACAAATCCAAGGCCACTACGAGCATCCTGGAGCGATTGAGGGACAGAGGTTAGCCCTTAGGCATCCTCGGTCACTGTCTCGATGGTCGCTTTTTCCTTGAGACCGTCGAGAAAGGAATCGAACACCCCGTCCTTGCGGCGCTCGTGGAGGAAGGAAAGCACTTGTTCCTTCACCTCGTCCAAGGGAGCGGTCTCAGGTTCGTTACGAGCGTGCAGCTTGATTAGGTGCAAGCCAAACTCCGTTCGCACGGGTTCGCTCACCTCGCCCTCCTTCAATGCAAAAGCGGCTTTCTCGAAAGCGGACACCATCCGACCGCGGCCAAAAGTACCCAGGTCTCCATCCTGTTCCGGCGAATCCGAACACTCGCCCGCCAACGCGGAAAAATCCTCCCCCGAATCGATCCGTTTGGCAATCTCGCGAATGGCCTCTTCCACAGAGGACTCATCTTCGGAATTCTCTATGCGCTTTAGGATGTGGGAGGCGTGCAAGGTGGTTTCTCCGCGAAAGAGATCGGGGCGCTGTTCGTAATAATCGCGTACTTCTTGATCGGTGGGAGGCTCGCAAGCGGACTCCTCCTCCAGCAGTAGATTGAAATGACGCTGCGAGATGATTTCCCTGCGAAGTTCGTCGGCATTGCGGATAGTCGGGTTGTTCGCTTGGGCAAAGGCGTTCTTTCCCCCGTTCTGCTTCATCCAGCGCTTGGTTTCACGCTTCACCTCCGCCTCGTCCACGGGGAAATTCCTCCTCTTGCTCTCCTCGGCCATGATCGTCTGGTCGATCAAGCGATCCTTGGCCACGTCCATGGAAGCCAACCAGACCACTTCACGCGGTTTGCCTGGCATGCCCTTGGCCACATTTTCAAAAAGAGCCTCCGCCTGACGCTCGATTGCCCAATCGGGTATTAGATGTTCGTTAACCTTAATTGCCATTTGTTTGGAACGACCTTATTGCCCGACGTTTCGAAAAAGCCAAGACGGAAGGTGACGAAATTAAAAAAACTCGCGGGACGAAGATCCACTCCATTGTCCAAGCCTTTAAGATTTCAGTACGCTTCGGAAGAGAAGACAGGGCAGAAAGAGTCAATTGAGTCTCAATTGAGTCTCAATAAAGTTGACGGCCGGCTCCACCAAGCCATAGAAGGGTTTTGGTCTTTACCTAACACTATGGCTAAACGCAAACAGAGTAAGAAAGTTGAGGAAGCTTGGGATGGCTTTTCCACTTTCCTCACCAGCAAAGGGCTCCGGGTCACGGGGCAGCGCAGGGGAATATTCGATGCCCTCTTCGAGGAGGACGGCCATTTTACGGCTGAACAACTTCTCGACCACGCTCGCAAGCTGGACGACACCGTTTCCCGCGCCACCGTCTACCGGAGCCTCCCCTTGCTCGTGGAAAGCGGGGTTGTCCGCGAGGTGGACGTCGGTCACGATAACAAATTCTACACCGTCAACCTGTGCTCCGAAAACTTCAAGGCTCAGGTAGTGTGCTCGGATTGCGACACCATCTACGAGGTAGACGCTCCCTTCATGGAATGGTACGGGAAAACGGTTTCCGAAAAGCTCGGACTGGACGTTCAGGACCAGCGCCTGCAGGTTCGTGCGGAATGCACCCAATTCCAGCACAGCGGATCTTGCGATAGGAACAAGTGATCCACGGACACCTTCCGGCAGTTTCGAAATAAATCACCCGACACTCCAAGCAAAATGGCCATCGCGACAGCTGCCGCCCTCCCCTCCCCACTCATCTTTCGAAAGCAAGACGAGCCATCACCGCTAAGCCTGGAACAGGAGGAAATCCTTAGGCTCAAAAAGGAGCGCAACGCGGTAATCCTTTGCCACAACTACCAAGTCGAGCCCATCCAGCAAATCGCCGACTACGTTGGAGACTCGCTCGGACTCGCCTACAAGGCCGCCGAAACCGACGCCGAGGTCATCGTCTTTTGCGGCGTCCACTTCATGGCCGAGACTGCGAAAATCCTCAATCCGGGGAAAACCGTTCTACTTCCCGACATCAATGCGGGGTGCTCCCTCTCCGATTCCTGCCCGGCGGAAAAGCTGGCCACCTTCCGCGAGGAAAACCCCGACGTTTACGTCGTCGCCTATGTCAATTGTTCGGCATCCGTCAAGGCCCTCAGCGACGTAATCTGCACCAGCGGAAACGCCGTGAAAATCGTCGATCAGGTGCCTGCCGACAAGGAAATCCTCTTCG
>JABHOU010000566.1 GCA_018695085.1 Opitutia bacterium
CTGGCAAAGGCTTTCTCGATGTCCATGACCAGCGATCCTTACTCACCTGATCCCAAGCGCTATGACGGACGTATGCCCTATCGTCGGTGTGGACGATGGGGAATACAACTGCCGGCAATTACCTTGGGCTGTTGGCACAATTTTGGCGGAGACATCGTGACCGAGAACCAAAGGGCTATGATTTACGCTGCTTTTGATGCCGGTATCACGCACTTCGACTTGGCCAATAACTATGGCCCTCCCTATGGATCGGCTGAGGTGAACGTCGGCAAAATTCTCAAGGATTTGCCTCGAGACGAAATCCTGATCACAACCAAGGCAGGTTACGACATGTGGCCCGGACCCTATGGTGAATGGGGATCCCGAAAGTATCTTTTGGCGAGCCTGGATCAATCCTTGAAGCGAATTGGAGTAGATTACGTCGACTTTTTCTATTCCCATCGCTTTGACCCGAATTCACCAATGGAGGAAACCCTCGGAGCTCTTGACTCGTCCGTGGTTCAGGGCAAAGCACTTTACGTCGGCATAAGCAGTTACCTAGCCGACCAAACTACAGAGTCCGTAAAGGTTTGCGGTGAAAACGGTTTTGCTCCCCTTGCCATCCACCAACCGAACTATTCTATGTTGAATCGTTGGATTGAAAACGGGCTGATGGATGCCTGTGGCGAAATGGGTCTCGGAATGATTGCATTCTGTCCTCTGTTTCAAGGATTACTTACTGACAAGTATCTCGGTGGCATACCGGATGGGTCCAGGGCATCTCTGGAGCATTCTCCCTTGCGAAAGTCCGAAGTGAATGACCAGAATCTTCGGGTTATTCGTGAACTGAACGACCATGCTAAGTCACGAGGGCAAACACTGGCTCAAATGGCTCTTTCCTGGGTGTTGCGTGACGAACGTGTCACGAGTGCTCTCATCGGAGCAAGCAGTCCGGACCAAATCCTGGAAAACGTAAAAGCTGCCAAGCAAACCGATTTCACTGCCGAAGAACTTGCCAAGCTAGACACTATTTTGGCTAAGGCGAACATGCCCAAATCACTTTGGGCGAAGGAATAGCTGAAAGTAGGGGTTATCCCCTCGGCTTGAAATCTTCTCGTGCGTGTTCCAGCACGGGAAACTTCTGCCGCCATTCCATCACCACGTTCAAATCGATTTCTGCCGACACGATTTTTTCCGTGGTCCCCGCGTCGGTCAGAACTTTTCCGTGAGGGTCGATGATTACCGTGCGACCACAGTACTCTAGCTCGGGGTCGTTACCAGTTCTGTTTACGCCGATTACATAGGCCAGATTCTCGATCGCTCGGGCTTGCAACAGGGTGACCCAATGCTCGATGCGAACGGCAGGCCAGTTTGCGATGACCGTGAAAAGGTTTGCCCCTCTACTTGTCCCGATTCTGAAAATCTCAGGAAATCTCAGGTCGTAACAAATGAAAGGACAGACCGTGAATCCACCCAGTGGAAAGGTAACTACCTCGTTTCCCGGATCATAGCTCTCGTGCTCCCTGTAAATGGCTGCAGGATGTGTTTTGGCATAGAAACCGATCCGTTCACCTTCGGGTGAAAAGGTGACCGATACGTTATGACCCTTGTTGTCTGAATCGGATGGAATGGTCATTCCCGAAGTTACCCAAGCTCCGTATTTTTTGGCTAAGTCGGACAGAAAACCTTCCGTTTTTTCCGGTTCGTTCTTCGTGGTGAGCTCTATGTTCATGCTGAAGCAGGTGGGGAAGGTTTCCGGCAGGACAATCAAGTCCCCTTTGTTTACCCCTGCTTCATTTATTAAACGAGTGGCCTTCTCGTAGTTGGCCTCCTTGTCTTCCCAAACTTGATCAAGTTGTACGGCATGAACCTTCATGAGAAATAGGATGTAGGTATAATATGGGGTGAGGAAAGCAGAAAAAACTAACTCGTAATTGCCGACAGCCCTTTTTCCAGTCGGTCAAGCGCTTCTTGGCAGGTTGAACGATCGAGTACGCCATAGGCGATGCGAAGGAAGCAGTTCTCTGTCAAACCGAAGGCGAAACCGGGGATCACGGCTACTTTGTATTCCTCTATGAGGCGTTGCGTCACGGAAAGAGAATCGAGCCCCGTTTTTATCTTGAGGAGGAAATAAAAGGCTCCTTTGGCAGGCGCGATAGTCGCGAATTTCTCCCATCCAGCAAGCCTCTCGATGACAAGATTTCGAACATCCCGAACATCAGTCAACTTTTCTTCGCAATAGGCTCGACCCGTCCGTATGGTTTCTAAGGCTGCGAACTGTGACACGACCGGCGGACAGATGAGGTTTGTGTCTTGTATTTTCTTTACGGCGTCGATGAGTTGAGGAGGAGTCACCATGTAGCCAATCCGCCAGCTCGCGAAGCCATAGGCCTTGGATAGCGAGAAAAGCGAGATGACGTGCTCGTCCGCATCTTTAGCTGAACCGGGAGAGAAGTGACTGGCTCCATCGAAGGTAAAGTACTCGTATGCCTCGTCGCTTATGTGAAATAGGCCGAACTCCCGGCATAGCGCGGTGACGGCTTGCAGGTCTTTCTTCGGGTAGACGACCCCTGATGGGTTGTTGGGAGATATTGTGACTATGGCGCGACTTCGTTCCGTGATGGCTGAGCGTAAGGCGTCCAAGTCGAGTTGGTGATTTTTGTCGGTAGGTGCGACAATCGGAGTGCACCCCAGCATAGTCACGGCCATTTCGTGGTTGAAGTAGAATGGTGCCGGCAGGATGATCTCGTCACCCACGTCGGCGATGGCGAGAACGGCGTTGATGAAGGCCATGTTGGCTCCGGCGGTGACGAAGACTCTGTCCTTTGGATCGACATGGATCCCGTTTTCGTCTTTCAGCTTTTCCCCGATCAGTTCGAGCAGGGCAGGAATGCCCTGAGCTAGCTTGTACTTGTGGTTTTCGACGTCTTCGCGAAATCGATCGATTCCCTCATAAGCGTTTTCCGGTGGTCCCCAACTCACTACGCCTTGCCCCATAGAAATGGTTCCCGGATTGTCTCGCGTCCATTCGGCTACGATCGGGATGACGGGCGGTTGCACGGTCGCTGCTCGCGTTGCTTCTGGAAATCGAATTTTCCGAAGGTCGTTCATTTAAG
>JABHOU010000568.1 GCA_018695085.1 Opitutia bacterium
CGATCACTGCCGTAATGATGTCTTGAAACGCGAAAAAGCTTACTTTCTCGTCGGTGACCCTTCCCCCTCTAGCCATGAATCAGGGTAATTAAGTTTTGTCTCGGAAGCAAATAGATCACCAAGAAGGACTTCGCCTTAGGCTCCTCCGCGGCGACCACCGCTCTTTTCGAGTTTCAATTTGGCCAACACGTAGGATTGGCAATATTCGTTGCACTCATCCAGCAAAAGAAATTCCTGTCGTTTTCGAAAGGTCATGACCATCTGAACCACAATCGAGGCAACCAAGCCCAACAGGGTGGTGTCGAATGCAGTCGAAAGACCTCCGGTGACATCGGTAAGGGAGTCCTTGAGAGCTGCAATGTCGCCGGTATTCTGAATAGTGATACCGAACTCACCAATGGCGGCACCCAAACCTAGAACAGTCCCGATGAAACCAAGCACGGGAATTGCCCAGTTAAAACCGTTAATCAGACTGTAACTAGCCAGAACCTGATCCTCGTCAATGGATGCCTGAGCATTGGTCAAGCTGGCCACTTCGGAAATTTCGCCAATGTTTTGCAAATTGGATAAGGCAACGTCGATACGGTTGAGGAGAAGGTAATGCTTCGGGTCATCCACTTGACCGCGAATTCTCAGGAGTGCATCGCGTGCGGTAGCGTTGTTCAAGAAAAAGTTCGGATCCTGTGGTATTAGATTGAGGGTAAGTATCTTGCGCTGAAAACTCACCTTGCGACCCTTGATGACAAGAATAGTGAGAGCCCAAAAGAAGAACAGCATGATACCTGCAGCCATAATGTAACCACCCATGCCTCGATTGATGAACTTGTCTGCAAATTCCTTGTGAATGGGGATGGGCTTGGCTTTTGTCTGAGGGGTGCCATCCTCATTCAGTGCGGGGGTACCATCCTCCTGCATGACAGGTACGTTGTTTTTCTCCTTCCACTCTTTATTCGTCCCCGAATCCCCAATCACGAATTCGAGCACCACAAAAAACAAAGTGGAAAATATAAGTCCCACCAAGAAGGTAAAAAAGGCGTTGGTGTCAGTGAAACGTCCGCCGCTGAACCCGAGTTTCTGCTCAATGTCCTGCGTTGTCCAACTTAGTTCCGGTTCGTCAAATCCTACTCCGCTGTCAGCCATAATTTTTCCGTTGGTTTAAGATGAAAATGTAAGAGTGGTGTTTATAAGGTCTTATCAATCTTCGTTTTCTTCCGCATCTTCCGGTTCGGAAGCTGCCATCGAATCATCCATATTTCTAATCCGAGCAACCGTACCGCAAGCAAGGTCGTGCAAACCTTGCCGACGACGGGACACGAACACGATAAAGGGCAGGAAAATCGTGATTGCAAAAAGACTCTTGAGGATAGCTCGAGCGGATGCCCGGCCGAAACCAAGTTTGGAATGGTCTTGAGCGTTCACAATTTGAATTTTAGCGACTCGATGCCCAAGAGATGCCATCGCCTTCGAAGACTCGGTCAGAGCGAAATACATCCAGCCGAAAAGTAAATGGACGCAGATAACGGCAATCACTTTGATGACAACTCCTGTCTCTCCTCCCAAGGCAAAGGTAATGCCTACGACAAGAGCCAAGGCAAGTCCGAGGACACCCCAATCTATCAAAGCCGCCAAAGCTCGCGGTCCATGTTCGGCCAGGCCGGCGGTTTCGGGATCATCCTCACCTTCCACTACAGTTAGAGGCTCGAATTCCTGATCTTCCTTTACGGGTTTGGCAGGTGCGGCAACTGGACCAGCAACCGCAGGTGGAGCAGGTGGAGCGGCAGCAGGTGCGGGAGGTGGTTTCGGAGGGGGGGGCGCAGCAGCGCCGAGGCCCTTGATCCCATCAGAGATGCCCGGAATCGCCGAAAGGGGCACCCACTCCGGAAGCCCTTGGAACCAAACCATGTCGGAAAAACGAAGATTGCCGCTCTTTAAGTAGTCTTTGACCTCCGGGAGGAGATATGGCCCGAACGCTTGGCCCGAACGGTTGACGCTGATCTCATCAGC
>JABHOU010000569.1 GCA_018695085.1 Opitutia bacterium
CTACATGATGATTTCCGGCGCCATATATTTCACCGGGGCTCTCGCCCTGTTGGTCTTGGGCATCTACTGGAAACGCGCCAGTCGGGTGGGCGCCTATCTCGCACTAACCGCTGGAGGATTGGCGGTTTTCGGTCTTTACCCGGTACAGGAAGCAGTTGGACTCGAGAAAATAGAGGCTGCCCACGTAGGGCTTTTCGCAACTGGCGCAGCCCTCGTCCTGATGGTGCTGGGATCCCTTCTTTTCCCGGACAAGGAAATGCCGAACCAAGGAGAAACTGATGAGTGATTGGATAACGATCTGGTCGATACTGCTAGCAGGGGGTATCGGAATATACACCGTGATGGCCATCTTCGTAGCCATCGGAGGCGCGAAGGACATTCGGAAACTGTTTCGCTCCATGGATAAGAAAAAACGGGATAAGGAAAAAGATTCTTGAAGCACATAAACAATTTCGACGTAAAGCCTCATTCTTGCTAAAACCCACCCCAATGACCATGCCCTTTAGACGTTTTGTGGTTTTGGCTGCGATTGCCTCCGTATTCGCTTGTTCTTTGGCAAACGCCAAAAAGTCCGAAGCCATCCCCCCCTGGAACCAATGGATTGAGCCGGACTTTCCTTTTTTCTCAGCCGCAGTGGACGCCCGTGAAAAAGGGGTGGGAAACAATCTTACGCCACGGGCCTTGGTCTTTCCCTTGGGGGATAATCATTTTCTGGCCTATGACCTGGACTTGTTGCGTGTGGCGGTGGCGTGGAAGACCAAGGGCGTACCTTTCGTAAACGCGAGCATGTCGGTGAACAGTTACCCCTACCAACTCAAGAAGGTGGGAGGAGGCCAAAAAGCTCTGCCCAAGCCAAATGGGGAAATTCTCTTTCAAAACGGCATCTATCCGGGAGTGGGCTCAGGCTCGCCCAACTTCACCGACAGGCGCCCTCCCCCACCCACAGAAACAGAAGTAGGACGCGGCGGAATCCATCCCCAGCTGGCTCGGTTCCTGGGCATCGATATCCAGTCCGGAGCCGAGATAGAATACGTTGTGGCCAACACTCGAATAAGGGAAAGCTTCGGTCTCAAGAAAGACGGTTTGACCCGTCGGCTGAAAGTGGATGCTCACAAAAAACCTCTCTACCTAGTACTGGCGAAGGAGGATGCCGATCACCCGAAGTTCATTTGCCGGGGGAAAGGAAGCATCGAGTCAAGGAAGGGTCATGTCGTGTGCCTGCTGCCCGCTTCAAGCAAGCAGGAGAAAATATCCCTGGTCCTCCCGCTCACTGGTAATCCAACCAAGCCAAGCGAACCAAGCGCAAAGCGCTGGGAAAAAGAGATTAGGCTCCCACTAACAGAGAAGAAGGAAGGAGGCCCTCTTCATTTCGAACCGATCCCCCTGCCTCTTGATAATCCTTATAAGCGAGGTATCCGAGCCGCAGGCATTGACTTCTTCAAGGACGGGCGAGTCGCTTTGGTTACCTTCGACGGCGACGTCTGGATGGGAGAAGGATTGCGACTTGGTTCTGAGGAAGTGAAGTGGTCCCGCTTCGCATCCGGTTTGCACGAACCCCTTGGATTACGGTTGCGCGAGGAGGAAATCTTCGTATTCGACCGCAACGGGCTCTGGCGCCTTCATGACCGGGATGGTAATGGCGAGGCGGACTACCATGAACTTTATTGCTCGCAAATCGACCAGACCGCGGAAACCCGGGAATTCGCTTCCGCCCTCGAGGTCATGAAGGATGGAAGCTTCCTCGTTTGCAAGCCAGGTCAGACCGGAAGTACCATCGGACGCTCTTCGGGGGCCATTCTGCGAATTTCTACGGATGGCCGAAAAGTCACTCGATTGGCTCAGGGCTTTCGACAACCCTACCTTGGCTATGATCCCGTTACCGATCAAATTGCGGCCAGCGATCAGCAAGGGCATTTCGTTCCTTCTACCCCAGTGGACTTCGTGAAAAAAGGGGCGTTTTACGGTCACCCGAACGAACCTGCGGATAAGGATAGGCTAGTTTCCCCTCCACTTACCTGGATTCCACACCAGGAATGCGGTTCCGGGGCAGCCATTATCTGGATGCGCGAAAGCAAGATGGGACCGCTAGCGGATCAGCCGATCCTTCTGTCGTTCAATCCTCCGCGCCTCTTCCAAATACATGCCGAGATCAACGAGTTCGTCACGCAGGGCGGCGTCACGCCCTTGCCCCTGGCTTTGGACGATCCCTTGCTCAAGGGAGCGATAAATCCAGCGGACGGCACCCTCTACCTGACTGGGTTCAATATCTGGGGGACGAAAGCAAAAGGGAAAACCTTCCTCGGTAGGGTGCGCCCCAATCCAAAGCACGCTTGGACCACTCCCACCCATGCACAAGTGGCAAAACGCGGCATTTTTCTCCGTTTCGCCACGCCGCTTAACCTCGAAAGCGCATCTAAAGCTGAATCCTACGAGGTGCGGCGTTGGAACTACAAGCGGACGCCTAACTACGGGTCACCTCACTACAAACTGGACGAGACAAAAGGCACCGAAACCTTGCCCGTGGCCTCGGTGAAAGTATCCAAGGACAAACATTCCGTGTTCCTCGGCGTGCCCGACATGCGAGAGGTCATGCAAATCGAGGTTGGATACAAGATGAATGCAAACGACGGCACCCGTATTCAAAGCAAGACCTTCCTCACCGCCCATCTCCTGCGTAAAATGGCCTTGGATGAACAAGGGTTTGCCAACAATCGAGTAAACTTGAAAGTCGATGGCTTGATCCCCGCGAAGAAGCCTCCCGCCAAGCCAAGCATCGAAAAGGGGAAAGCTCTTTACGCCCAACTCGGTTGCGTCGCCTGCCACTCTATAGACGGTTCTCGGGAGGGAAAAACAGGACCCAGTTGGCTCGGACTCTTTGGGTCCAAACGCAAACTGACGACTGGCCAAGTGGTGATCGCCGACGAGGCCTACCTACGCGAATCCATTCTAAATCCTTCGACCAAGGTAGCCGAGGGCGCCGTCAACGGAGAAGCGGGTATGCCCATTTACGAGGGGGTCCTCAACGAGGAACAAATCCAATCGATCATCCTCTACGCCCGCTCGCTGGGCAAGTGAGCAGAACCAATAAATCTAAAAATAGTTGCTTAGCGCTTTGTCTCGGGCAGGAGTTGACTTTCGAAGCCGACGAGATCTAAAGGTTTAACTTTCTTTCGACCCCCGCCAAAACTAAAGGTAGTGGGCTTGTAGGGCCCCACGAAGTCTACATTCATATCCACCGTGATGTTTTTCTCCAGGCCCATACACCAGAAGACACCGTTGATAATTACGCGACGTACCCCTTCGCTGACAATGTCCTCGGATGCGCCTTGAGTACTGGCAAAAACGCGACCTTTCTTACCTGACTTTGATTTGTATTCACGGACCCATATACAAGGGCTTGGCGGTTTGTCCGCCAAAGGCTTGCCATCGGGCTTCATGGAGTCCAGCACTTGATTCTTGCCTAGGATTACTGATCCCTCGATCGGAACGGCACTGTAGGCTCCCGCCATGGCGTGCATGTCATTCACGCCGCGCACAACGGGATGATCCTTCTGGTCGGGAACCACGAACATGCGAGTACTGTACCTGTGGTTACGACCGTAATGACCGGCACCTTCCCTTGGTCTCCAAGTTTCGCCAATTACTTGTCGACCGAAACCCCAGTCATAGCTTTTGTCTCTTGAATTGTAGTTATACTTGCTGTTCTTTCCCTTAAGGCCATTGAAACCATGGGTGGTGGTTCGCAACCCGAGAACTGGACCGCCACGGTCCAGATAGTCGGTGAAATGCTTCATAGTAGCATCATCCGGATGCAGAAAACGGAGAAACAGAAACATCATGTCGGCTTTATCAAGAGCCTCCATTCCAGGAATCTTGGATGATCCTGGTTTTATGAATCCATCTTCGTCCAAACCAAACAGTACGGTGCACTTGAATCCATAGCGCTTGGCTAAAATACGTGCAATGGCGGGACAGGTTTCTTCACCTCGATATTCGTGATCGCTCGCGATGAAGACGATATGCTTACCCTTGCCGGGTCCGGATTTCCCCTCATAAACAAGAGGATCGGCAAAGATGGCTGAAGAAAAAAGCATCGAAGTTAGGAAGGCCAAGGAGAATGCAATCAATTTAATCATGTGAATCGAGGTTTGTTTTTGGGTGAATCCTAGAACCTTGATCGCAGGCATGAAATTGTCCATGCTAGAATTAAGTATCCTATTGCTTTTGCAGGAGGACCTGCTTCAAGACTCTCCTTCATGTTTCGCCTCATTCTGACTTCCCTTTCCTTTCTTTCCTCTGTCCTTTTGGCAGAGCATTCAGTGGTTTCCCGAGGACAGGCGTACTCCGTATTGACTGCCGCCAAGGAAGGCAATTCATCCCGGGACAAAAGGACGGACGGACTGGAAGGCAAAATTTTCACTGGTTATCAGGGTTGGTTTCGCGCAACCGGGGATGGCTCGGGCCTTGGTTTTAGTCATTATGAAAAAAACGGAAAGTTCGAACCTGGTTCATGCTCCATCGATCTTTGGCCCGACCTGAAGGATTTTACACCGGCGGAAAAGTTTGCCACGCCTTTCCGTCATGCCGGTGGCGGGGTGGCCCATGTCTTTAGTTCGCTCCATCCCCTGACCGTCAACCGGCACTTCCAATGGATGAAGGAATACCAAATTGACGGGGCCTTCGTTCAACGCTTTGCCATACATGGTTCAAAGGAGCCAAAGGACCATCGACGGCTCAAGTTCGAGAACCAAAAACTCATGCTCTGCCGGGACGCTGCCATTCGGAACGATCGCCACTGGGCCTTGATGTACGACTTGTCAGGAATCGACAACCAGGATTTCGAACGCCTGGCCGAGGACTGGAAGAACTTAAGAAAACGCATGCAACTCGGAACGGACCCTAAAGACTCCGCTTACCTGCGCTTGAATGGAAAACCATTGGTGGGCATCTGGGGGGTCGGTTTTAATGATGACCGTGAATATGGGCTTGAGAAGACGGAATGGTTCATCCGCCTGCTTAAGCACAACCCGGACTGGGGGGGCATGAGCATCCTTCTGGGCGTACCCTATTACTGGAGAGACTTGGATCGCGATGCAGTTGCCGATCCCAAACTTCATCGGATACTTGACATGGCTGACGTGATCAGCCCCTGGTCCGTCGGCCGTTATTCCGGCTTACCCGATGACTATGCCGAAATTGTTTCCCGACAAGTAGCTGATCGGAAATGGTGCGATCAACGAAAGATCGATTACCTGCCAGTCCTGTTCCCCGGGTTCAGTTGGAAAAACATGAAGGGACCGACAAGCGTTTCCATTCCGAGACAAGGCGGAAAGTTTTTCCGCAAGCAATTTCAGGCCACCGCCCTGGCTGGAAGTACCTCCGCATACGTCGCGATGTTTGACGAGATGGATGAAGGGACGGTCGTTTTCAAATGTACCAATCAGGTTCCCATCGGGAAATCATCTTTCGAAACATTCAAAGGTCTTCCCTCCGATCATTACCTTAAGCTTTGCCGTGATGGGCGTCGGATGATTCGGGAAGGCATTGCCCAAGACAAAAGATAATCGGTCCAATCAAAACTCATTTCAATTGACTCTTCCGTGAAACATGGGAGCGTCTTGAAAGGGGGATTTGTTATGTTTATTAATGATAACCCAGCATAAATTCATTTTTTCATTTCATGTCATTACAACTTTTTACGCCACCCTCACGAATTCTTATGGGACCGGGACCAAGCGATGCACCGCCCTCCGTATTGAGCGCGATGAGTCAAACTCTTGTCGGTCACCTCGACCCCTCCTTCGTCCAAATGATGGAAGAAATCAAGGAGATGCTTCGAAAGGTCTTCCTGACTGAAAACGAAATGACGTTTCCGATCAGCGGGACTGGTAGCGCGGGAATGGAATTTTGCTTTGTCAACCTGATCGAACCGGGTGACGAGGTGATCGTTGGCGTCAATGGAGTATTCGGCGGTCGCATGGCCGAGGTTGCCGCACGTTGCGGGGCAAACGTGACCAAGGTTTCGGCGGATTGGGGACGAATCATCGAACCTGCACAGATTGCCGAGGCACTAGATAGAGTTAGTAATCCTAAACTTGTCGCCATCGTACACGCCGAAACATCCACAGGTGCACTCACTCCCATCGAGGAAATTTCCAAGCTGGCCCATGACGCCGGGGCCCTTCTTCTGGTGGATGCGGTGACTTCGCTGGGAGGATGCCCCGTGCGAATTGATGACTGGAAAATTGATGCCGTATACAGCGGAACACAAAAATGCTTGAGTTGCCCTCCTGGTCTGGCTCCCGTCTCCCTAAGCGAGCAAGCCATGCAGAAAGTGAAGAACCGCGAGCACGGAGCTCAGAGCTGGTATTTGGATGTCAATCTGCTGGCCAACTACTGGGGTGAGGGAGCCCGCGTCTACCATCATACCGCACCGATTTCCATGAACTACGCCTTGCACGAATCACTTCGGTTGGCTTTGGAGGAAGGACTCGAAAATCGTTGGGCTCGTCATGAAAGCAATCACAACCGCTTGAAGGCAGGTCTTGGTGACCTAGGCTTGAGCCTAACCGCTCAGGAAGGCCACCGACTCTGGCAACTAAATGCAGTGGGCGTACCCGATGGAGTGGACGAAGCCGGCGTGAG
>JABHOU010000275.1 GCA_018695085.1 Opitutia bacterium
AAAGAACCTTGTCCTCGAACTCCGCTGCACTTCCTTCACGACTGCTGCTTCCGGCTGAGGGAGAGGTAAGCTTTTTGCAAGATCCGGCAAGCACTGCTAAGCTGCCAGCTGCCTTTTGCAAGTCTTTGCCATCCTCACTCAACTGCAGGTAACTCCTTTCCAAGCGTGCCCTTACATCGGGCAAAGCTTTGGTTTCCTCCTTGTTCAAGATCATTCGAAATGTTGCTGCCAATCTTTTACGCCCCGCATGAATCTTGGCAAAACGGGTTTCTATTTGCTTGATGCCTACTGCGGCCTCCTGGATCTCGCCTTTCGCGATAGTCACTCTGGCCTGTAGCCTTTTCTTTTCCGCTGCCAGCAATTCCTTGCGGCGTTTTTCGGCGGCTTGCGCCTCCCTCTTCCTTTGCTCGGCCGCCTTGGCTTGCATTTCCTTTCGCTTTTGCGCCTCGCTCTTTCCCTTCCCTTTCCCGTTCTTGTTGTTCTTTTGGTTCCCTTTTTTGCCTTTGGAAGCCTGTTGTTTGGAGGGGGGCTTCTTTACCGTATCGCCGAGTAGTTCGGCTTTTGAGAAAGCCAAGCTGAGGGCGGCTATCGAACAAACGACAATCGTGATTTTCATTTCTTCAGGTAGCTGTCGGCAAGAAATTCTCCAAGCCGAACGATGCCGGCGGTGTCGATCACCAGCTTTTTTTCCTGCGGGGGCAAGTCGAATGCCTTGAGGTGAATGATCGTCTCGTCTCCTGCCGCCACTTTTTCGACGTCGGCCACGACGTCTAAGTTGTTTACCCGCTTGTCGTCGGTCGGGGGTTGCTGGCTTACGAACCACTTCAGCTTCGGCACGTCCAAGTCCTTTCGGCTTTGGTTTACGATTGCCTGCAACCTTTCGGCGGCTTGCTTGCGGTAAGGATGGAAGGACATGTCGTTTTCGCCCAGATGATAGAAAACTCCGGCGAGCTCGACTTCGCTGCCCTTGTCCGTGAGTTCCTTTAGTGATTCCTTGATGAAGGATATAAATCGCGGGTAGAGGTGGCGATCTTCGGCCATGCTTCCTTCGGGAGTCCAGTCGATGATTTGGGATCCACTGTGCGTGAACTTGGCAATGGCGATATTTTCGGTGAACTTTTTTTCGAGGGTTTTTCCGAAGCTTAGTTCGGGGCCGAAAGTGTCGTAGTAATCGACGAGACCGAGGGGTTCCCAGCCATGGGATTTCCTGTAACCACCCCCCAGGCTGTATTTGTATGCAATCTTCGAATTGTCCTGCAGGATAGACCCCTTGCTCTTGAATTCTTTCTGTTGCTGAACGAAAGCTCGCTCACCCTCCATGTTGCGGTGGCCCGCGAGAATGAACAGTTTCACCTTTTCTCTTTTTTTGTATGGCCAGGTCTTCAGTGGTCGCGAAATCTTCGTTTCCTTCCCAATCGTTCGGAGGTAGGCGTGGGCGTAGTTTTCCCCGTGCTGGAGCTGGCCCAAGGTCCCGTAGTGGTAATGCAGACCCACGCCGCCACCGATTTCCACCCCGACGTGCGAGGTCGGCACGTACTCCGCCAAGGGATCTTCGCGGCACACTTCCTTCTGCCCTTGGCTGATTGCGTACATGCGTGGCCTCAGGTCCATGCCCCAGATGGTTTTGGTGCAGAGTTCGCCTACGTAGAACTTCAAATTAGGGGTTTTCAGGTCGCGCCGCCACTTGGCTAGGAAATTCTTCAGGTTTTTCCCGTAGTTCGGCATGTAGTCCTTGTTGAACATGTCGTTTTCTCCTTGGTGCCACATGAACCCTTCTAGACGGTACTTCACCTTAAGCTTGTCCAGTTCGGCCAAAGAGGAACGGATTAGGCTCAGGGCCAACGGGTACATCTTGAACCCTATCGGTTCGTCGGGATTCCAGTCTCCACCGAGATGGGTTCCGCCCGCGGCGCACTTGATGATTGCGATGGGGGCATCGATCGACCAGGACACCTTTCGGGCAAAGCTCATTTCGGGGCCGACCATGTTGTTGACGGGTTGCAGGTCCACCCAACCCTTCGAGTCCATCTTCCTCTCGCGACCGATGGAATAGGAGAATCTGACCTTTTCCTGG
>JABHOU010000571.1 GCA_018695085.1 Opitutia bacterium
CCTCGCTGGGAAGAGGTTTGGGAAACTCACAAGCCTTCCGAGTTGACGGAGAACTTGCAGGGGCACGTCGCCTGGTGGACTTCGAACGAGGAGGATGAGCGCAGACAAGCTTTGGTTTCGCTGTTAAGGGGAATTGACCCCATAGCCCGAGGTCTATCCTGCGCCGTCCTTACTCAGGGAAGAAACACGGCTAGGGAATTGGTGGATCTTCTCAGGTTGGAACTTCCCGAGGTTCCGGTGGAGAACGAGGTCGGAGCCAACCCGGGTTCGGATAATCCTTTTTCCGTGGCTTTGCTGTCCTTGTTGCGGGCGGCGGCTCATCCTGAGGATGGGTTTTCGCGAGGCCATTTACGGATGACGCCTCTTGGTCGACTACTTGCACCAACTGGTGATCCCGATGAATTGAATTCCGCTTTGATCGGAGTGTTGGAACAGGTCTGCCTTGAAGGTTTTGCTCCCGTTTTAAAGAAGTGGGGTGGAATGGCCTTGAAAGAAGTCGAGAAAGCCGCCGCTTCCTTTTGCTCTCTTCGCTTGAGGCACGTTGAGGAGCTTGCTCGACGTTTTGATGAAACGGGTTCGCGAGACGTCGATGCCTTCATCGAGTTTGCCAAGGGTAGCGAGTCAGCTGGCGGCGCTTCCGAGAAAAGCGTTCGCGTTATGACTATCCACAAGTCCAAAGGCTTGACTTTCGATATGGTCATTCTTCCCGAGTTGGATGGACATTCCCTGCAAACCTTGCGTCGGAATTCGCGGGAATCCCCTTTGGATTTATACGTCAAGAATTCCGAGGACGGCGAGGGAGTCGAGTGGACGCTGGATTGGCCGAATTCGCTTTTTGCCGAAGCCGACCCGACCTTGGCAGGAATAATAGCCTCCGACAGGAATGCAGCCGTTTTTGAAAGCCTTTGCAAACTTTACGTTGGGATGACGCGCCCTCGCCAGGGATTATATTTACTTTCTCCGCGACCCTCGGAGAAGAAAAATCCTCCGGTCAATTACGTCGAGCTATTGAACCAAAGTCTTTCTCCTCCTCGCGAAGAGGATCGTGTAAATATGGAATCCGTGTTGCCCCAGTCTGCAGGTGAAATGGAGCTTCGATATTCGAGAGGTTCATTTGAATGGTTTTTCGAACATGGTTCGCATGGTTCAGAATCTTCGGATTCCCTTTCTTCTCTTCTTCAGGTTGAAGACTCGGTTGCAAAGGTAGTTTCGTCTGTATGTCACACGAGTCCGTCCAAGCACGATCAAGTAATTCTCGGTGAATCTCTCTTTGGAAAGAAGCGAGATAGGGCTACCGATATTGGCACTGAAGTCCATGAACTCTTTGAGGAGATCGAGTGGTTGGAGGACGATGCTTCCGTTCAGGCATTCTTACTTGAAAGCCGGGAGAAAGCTTCCGCCACTGCCTTTGAGCATGTTCGCAAAGTACTGGACAACAAGGATACTCGTGCTCTCTTTGCCAAACCCAACGAGCCAAGCATTGTCTGGCGCGAACAAACTTTTAGCCTTCTTGCGGATGGCGAACTGGTTAACGGTACCTTCGATCGAGTGGTTCTTAGGCAAGATGAAGCTGGGTATTGGCTTTCTGCAGAAATTATCGACTACAAAACCGACAGAGATATCAAGAATGAAGACGATCTAGAGGTGGGAGCAGGTAGGCATCGTAAACAGCTCGAGTTTTATCGTAAGACTCTTTGTTCCCTTACTGGTCTACCTGCGGAAAAAATAACACTGAAAATTCTTTTCACTACGGTTCCTTCGTCGGTTTACCTCTAGTTTTGTTCTTACGCCGGAGCGAATTCTAGACCTTTTAATAATTCTGTATTGATCCTAAACTATTTTTATTGACTTCATTTTTTAGTTTAAAAGTTTTCCATTTCGAAAAAATAAATACCATTGTAAGCTGTTGCCAATCAGAGGGAAAGGGGTTATTGTGAAAAAAAATGCAAGATTTTAGAACTTTTGGCTAATATATTCTGGTTCTCTCTTTTCTGAAATCCCAACATTAAATTTTCCATAACTTTAATTCACTCCATTGTTACTTGTGTCTCAAAGCTTGCTGTTTCGCATTTATCTCTAGATGAACATTGAAGAATTCTTTAACCGTGAAGTGGCTTCAGCTCGCGAAGAGTTGATTCGTCGTGAGCAGGAGGAAAAGTCTCGTGCCGTGCCTGCCAATAAGCCTCATGCCAGTTTTCGTCCTTTTCTACAAGCTGTGAGGAGAATTGAGTCAAAGTTCGAAGGCTCAACGGAGGTGGATTTTCAGTTCGGTGGCCATTTCCTGCGCATTGTGCTTGGAGAGGATCGAATACTGGAGGCTTTCCCTCAGAAGAAAAAGCGAATTGAGGTAGTCACTCATTTTATGGGCTACAAAGTCCGTTTTGTTACGCAACCCATTCGTTTTATCAGGCAATTCATAACTGAATTTTATCTTCGACTTCGCATCGGCAATTTTCTTCGCTATCTGTTCTCTACCTATGAATACCCCCCTTGGGACGTGATCGAGCGCCGAAAATCTTTTTCTAATGCGGTGGAAGCTGTAGAATATGTTATCCGGGCTTTGGCCGAGTATGCAGCCAAAATTGAAATCGCGGCCAAGCTACGCCGGGAGGCGGCGGAGGACTAAAGCTTCGCGATTTTAACGGGGTGCTGCTCCATCCGGTTTTGAAGCAATATTGCCTCAAACGTGCTCCTAGACTTTTTCACAAGGCTCTTGCCATGTCATACTTGGTTCGGTTTCATGTTTTAGACAGAGCTGAAAGTAGTAAGTAAATCAGAGGAGAGCATCCATGAAATTATTGCATCGTGAAGACGTGGAAGAAGCAGGCTATGAAATGCCGCTTGAGGGGTTGTGCGCAAATATCGACGAATTCAACTTGGAGGCTCTCAAGTTTGCAGGGGAATGGGTACTTGCTGACGACGAAACCCTTGTCGCCGATGGGCAGCAGCAGAACTACCTTTACCTCGTGGTTTCGGGTGAGGTCGGCATTTACAAGAGAAACGATCAAGGGCAAAGCCAGTTTATAGCTTCTCTTGGGCGGGGGGAAGCCTTTGGTGAAATGGCATTTCTCAGTGGCGGGGTCGCTTCTGCCGACGTGCAGGCATCGGGTGAAGGTATTCTGTGGCGCATCGATCACGAGCGCATGCTTGAATTCATTGGTCAAGGTGGTCCCGCGGGAGGCCAACTTTGCTTGAACATCGCTAGTATTCTTTCGAGTCGTCTGGTTGATGGCAACCGTAAGGTCGTCGACATGGGCAAGGAGTTGCAAACCTCCCTCCAGCAATTGAAGCAGGCTTCCCAAACCGGTTCGACGAAGGATCAGGCTCTTAGGCAAATGCAGGGCAAGGTGAAGGGCATGCAGGATGCTTTCAAGGGGCAGTCCGTGAAGAAATCTTCTTTTGGCTGGCCTGCTATTGCGGCCTCGATCGTAGCGGTTTTGAGCCTCGCCGGATTGACTATTTCTCTCGTTACAGGTGGTGGCGGGGAAATTGCCGTAGGCGATTCAAAGCTTCAGGAGAAAGTTGATGAGCTTACGGAAAACGAAGAATTCTACCAAGGCCTGAAGGCTCGTCTGGAGTCTCAGAATGAAACCTTGAAGTCAGAGAAAGCGAAACTTTCGAAAGAGAGAGAGGATCTTCTCGCTCAAGTTTCCGAGGCTATGGGGAAGGATGCGGAGCTTAACCAACTAAAGAGCAAACTTGCTGATGTCGAGCGGCGGTTGGCATTGGCTTCCAAGTCCACGACTGCGAGCCCCCCGACTGTTGTCGCCTCCACCTTAACGCCTTCCGTTCGTCCCGTTCGACCTTCGCCAACTCAAGCCGAGTCACCTGGTGACGATGCCAAGGTGGTTGCTTGGGCTTTGAAGAATTCAACTTTAGTTTTCCCCTTGCACATCCAAGGCAAAAAGTTGGTCACCTTGCAGGACCGTACGCAACAAGTGAAGATTCCCGTTCCGTCAGGGAGTGCTCTCAAGGCACTTCGTTTTCACCCCAGCGCACCGGCAGTTCTTATCGTGTCGCAACCTACAAGCGATAAGTTTCTCGCAAGCGTTTCAATTGCCGATACTAATTTTGCGGAAGCTGTCCGCCCCCGCTACTCTACCCATGAACAAAAGGTATCCGGAGAAGCCAATCCCTTGCTCTCCAATCCTTCCACTCCATCATTTAGTCCCAAGCCTACATCAGTGGCAGGAGCACCGTCTGTGCCAAAGCCAAGCATTCCGGTAAAGACATCGTCTCCTGAGGCACCCGCAGTCGCCGGCAAATCGACTCCCGGCATTACGACCGGGCGTCCTTTGCAACCGCAAAAGCC
>JABHOU010000572.1 GCA_018695085.1 Opitutia bacterium
CAACTTGAACGGGAACAACCCTCCCCTTTCGGTTCAAGAACAAGGCCGCTGGATGACTTGGAACAAGGATCTGTATCTTGGTTTGGTCGTCAAAGGAAATGCCGGCCAACAAACGATTCCATTCTTTTACAAAGGATTACCCGTCGAATATGAAATCATGAGAACCATCATGGCGGTAAGTGGTTCCTCGGTAAAAAAGCGCATTGGAATCTTTAAAACCGATGCTCCTATGATGGGCGCCGCAGGAATGGGCATGATGGGGATTTCGATGGGAGGCGGTTCACCACCTTGGGAATTCGTCTCCGAGTTGAGAAAGCAGTACGACGTGCAGGAAGTCACCGGAGGCCCGATCAACAAAGGCGATTACGACGCACTTGTTGTCGTTCAACCATCCACACTCGATGAAGAAAAGCTCGGTGACCTAATTGCCGCAATCAAGGCGGGCGTACCCACAGCGGTATTTGAAGACCCCCTCCCCTTGATCCATGGTGGTTTCCCCGGCACTTACGAACCACGACGAAGCAACCAGCAAGGTGGCGGACCCGGACAACCTCCTCCACCGGCTCCAAGCAAGGGAGACATCTCCAAGCTTTGGAGTTTGCTTGGCGTTCACTTTAACGTGGCACCAGAAGATCGATTGGGTGGCATAAGGCGAGAATTGGGAATTCTTCGGGCAACCGCAAATCAGACTCTCGCGCCTTTGAGAGGACGTTTCCCGGAAATCGGCGGATTTTTCAGCAAGCTTGGCGAACTGGATGCCAAGGCCGCCGAATTCGAGGCCCGCGTCAAGGCAAACTCGCCTCTAACTCAAAGCGATTGGGATAGCCTCAAATTGGAAGATCTTCGAGAAACCGTACGGAAACTGGATTACAACCACCCCATTCGCCAAGGAGTCGAACAAAGACTGATTGCTCCCGTTGAGGAACGGCTCAAAGGATTGGAAAAACGAATAGTTAGGGATGCATACAACCCATTCCCGAAGATCCAGCGTTCCGACAATTTCCCCGATGAATTCATTTACATCGGAGGAACGGACAATTCCTTCGGCGATACTGAAGTGACCTCGGAACTGCAATATCTTCTCTTCACTTGCCCTGGTTCGCTTTATGATTCCGGCTCCAAGGGATTGAAATTCACGCCCATGCTTAGCACTCGTGGGAGCGATGGCTCGGGTGCCACCAGCCTAGACAACTTTTGGACCGGTGGAGTTTTCGGGTCTCCCCGACGATTCAATCCGGCTCGAACCCTCTATCAGGGGAATGGGGCTTCCCAAGTAATCGGCGCATTCATCACCGGACAAGTCCAAGACGGAAACTCCACCAATGAACTCAACCTGACTTTAGTCGCGGATGCCGATGTTCTAGCCGACCCCTTTTACAACATCCGCAGTCGAGGCCCCGAATCCGACTTCCCGCTCGACGTGGACAACGTGACCTTCGCACTGAACATAGTGGACAAGCTCGCGGGCGAAACGAAATTTCTCGACATCCGAAATCGTCGTCGCCTTCACCGCACTCTGGTCGAGTTCGAAAAAAGCATAGAGGAAGCCCGACAAGTGGCATCGAAAACGATTCAAGAAGCGGAGAAGTCAATCAAGAGCCTCTTGGAGGAGGAAAATAAGAAATTGAATCAAGCTCTAGCAGAGGTCCAAACGCGTCAAGGCGCCATGACGCAAGGGCAGTTCATGCAAGTACTGCAAACTGAGGCCGCCAAGCTACAGAAAAACTTAGGCAGAAAGGAACGTGAACTGCGAAAAGAGACCGATAAAAAAATAAAATCGGCTGAAAGAAACAGGGATCGTGACATCAAAAACAAGCAGGACACAATCAAGAGCCTGTCTGTCTTCCTCCCACCGATCCCCTTGTTGCTAATCGCCATCGCCGTTTTTGTCAGAAAACGACGAGCTGAGATTCAAGGAGCTCACTCTAATCGCGTTCGCAAGTAACGCGGGAACCCTATTTCCTAAGAAACCGAACACTTTTACTTAAGCCATGAACGACAACACTAAAACCTTAGCTTTCCTCGGTGCAGCAGGAGCTGCAATCGCCCTTGCTTGGACATCCATGCCGCAAGGTCGCGAAGCAACGGCCTCGGGCAACAAAATGGGCCAAGCCCTTTTCGATCAATTCGACGGAACGGCCGCAACCGCGATCAACATAACCGAAGTCGACCAAGAACTCCAAGAATCGAAGTCCATCGAGGTCGCCCAGACCGCAAAGGGATGGTTCATCAAGCGATCAGGGAAGGCCGACTACCCCGCCGACGCAGACAACCAGCTACAGGGTGTGTCGACCGTACTTCTGGACATAAGGATTCACGACGTAGCCGGCGAGGGAAGTGGAGAACACGCAAAGTTCGGCGTACTGGATCCCAATGTCGC
>JABHOU010000245.1 GCA_018695085.1 Opitutia bacterium
CCTTGATGATTTCGGAGGCGGTAGGGTGCGGGAAAACGACCTCTTCGATTTCTTTCTCGCGAAGCTCTGTTTCGAGCATAACGGCAGCACCGAAAATCATTTCGGAACAAGCACCGCCTATCATATGAACACCAAGAAGGTGGCGCGTTCCTTCCTCCACCACGACCTTGCACAAACCCGATTCGCCGGGATGCTCCGCCAAGTAACGGGCGTTGATGCCCATCGGGATTTTTCCCGTAGTAACTTTAAGTCCGCGTTCTTCAGCCTGCTCCTTGGTCAGTCCGACCACGGCGACTTCAGGATTGGTATAGATGACAGCCGGTATGGCGTCGTACCTCATACGATCCTCTCGCCCCGTAAGGTTGTGCACGACCACCTCGGCCATGCGACTCGCGGCATGGGCTAACCAAGCTCGTCCCGTAACGTCGCCTGCCGCCCAAATACCAGGAACGTTTGTGGCACCAAGATCATTTACACGAATTCCACCTCGCTCGTCGACGTCGACTCGCAAATCCTCGAGGCCAAGACCGGATACGTTGGGCTTACGACCCGTGGCAACCAGCACGACGTCACCGGGGACGGAATGAGTTTCTCCATCAAGCGTAAACTTGACCTCTTTTTCACCGATCTCGTCAACCTTGGCATTCAGTTGAAAAGTAATGTTTTTCTTTTCCAATTCCGTACGGAGAACGGCAGCCACTTCGGGGTCCACCCCGGGACAAATCTCAGGAAGAGCTTCTATAACTGTCACGGGAACTCCAACCGAGCCGAACACACAGGCAAATTCGCAGCCAATCACACCACCGCCAACAATCACCAATCGCTCAGGCAATTCAGGCAATTCTAGAATACCCGAGGAATCAACCACGTGATCTGCGTCAATGCCGGGAATAGGGGGTTTGGCGGGAGAAGAGCCTGTGCAGATCAAAACATTGTCGGCTTCGTGAGTTTCTCCATCCACAGTAACCGCAGGTCCAGCCGACAGGGTGGCTCGTCCAAAAGCAACTTCCACCTTGTACTTCTTCATGAGACCCGCAATGCCATCACGCATCCGATCCATGACCTGATTCTTGTGGGCATGGGCCTTGCCCAAGTTGAAACGAACCTCATCCGCTTCCACACCGAAGGTTTCCCCATGCAAGGTATGGTGATAGGTTTTAGCCGCCTGCAAAAGGGTCTTGGAAGGTACGCAACCTTCGTTCAAGCAAACTCCACCGAGCTTCTTTCCTTCCACCAAAAAGACCTTCAGTCCATTCTCGGCGGCTTTTTTTGCGGCAACGTAACCGGCAGGGCCGGCGCCAATGATAGCCAAATCGTACTTCACTTAGATGATTCTCCTTTTTCGTTTTCGGCGGGATCGCCGGAATAATTTTCCAAAGTCTCGACCAAGTCCTTCAGGAATCGAGCCGCAGGAGCACCGTCTATGGCTTGGTGATCCATGGTCAAACTGAGGGCAATGCTGTCGACAAAATTCACTTCTCCGGCTTCTCCGCGGACAGGTCGAATAGAAATGCCGCCCACGCCGAGGATAGCCACCTCGGGAACGTTTAGAACGGGCGTAAAGTGATCCACTCCCAACATCCCCAGATTGGTCAAGGTGAAGGTGCCGCCCGTCAATTGATCGGGCTGAATGGTGCCTTCCCGGCATTCCTCGGCCAAGCCACGAATACCAGAGGACAAATTGTCTAGAGACAGGCAACATGCCTCGCTCAAGACAGGAACCATAAGGCCGCGAGTGGTGTCCACTGCGATCCCTAAACTCACTTTCTCGAAACGAGCTATGCGATTACCAAGGAAATGGGCGTTAAGATCGGGATGGCGCAAAAGAGTATGGATCAAAGCATGAGAAATTACGTCGTTGAGAGAAACCTTCGGTTCTCCCGATTCCTTGCGAGCCTTGCGAAAAGCTTGGGCGGCGGTTACGTCAAAGACTGCATGCAAAGTGAGCTGGGCAGTATTTCCTAGAGACTGCATCATACGGTCGGCAATGACCCTCCGAATACCCTTCACGGGGACGACCTCGGCTCCATCGATCGATCCCGGTTCTCGCATCTCGGATGCCAAGGCCATACCAGATAAGCCTCCTCCATGAACGGGTGGTTCCAATCCACCTTCGCGGGCAAGTGCCGAGGCGGATGCGCTCAGTCGCGGCGTGCCCTCCAATGCTCCTTGCACGTCCCGCTCGATAACGCGTCCGCCAGGACCTGTTCCAAGAAGGGACTCCGGATCAACACCTGTTCGCATGGCAAGTTGTCGCGCCCGTGGACTGACACCTGCAACCGAACCCTCCGCCGCCGACACGGGAGAAGCAACCGTCCCGACCGAAGGGGCGGGGACAGAGGTTTCCGAAGTCGCGGCAGTCGCAGGACTTGGGGTAGAATCTACCGAAGGTCCGGATGAAGCAGCTTCCATTTCAGGCCTAAAGCCGGACGGATCCTCACCCTCATCTCCAATGACCGTGACGTTTGCAAGAACGGGAACGTCGTCGTCGGCTTCCCAAAACAAATCAAGAACCGTACCGGCAACAGGAGATTCCAGATCAAAACTCGCCTTGTCCGTCTCAATCACGGCGAGTACCGAACCTTCCTCCACTTGATCACCCGAAGCGACCTTCCATTCGGTCAAGATACAACTTTCCACCGACTGACCTTGTCGAGGCATGATAACAGGAGTAGCCATATTTTCGTTCCTTTTCGCTTTGTTTTAGGCCAAGCGAACCTTCAAACCCCGCTTACGCAGAGCTCGGGCAGTCTTGTCCGGAAATTTTTTATCACTAATCAAAATGTCAATGCTCTCCAAGTCGCTCACTCGAGCAAAGGAGATCTTTCCAGCCTTCCGAGCATCGGCCAAAAGAATCACTTGCCGGGCATGCTCTTGAACGAGGGACTTGGTAAAAGCCTCGTTGGGATCCGTCGTGGTGAGACCATCATCGATAGAAAGCCCCATGGTACCCATGAAGGCCTTATCCAAGCGCACCTGGCCGAGAATGGCTCGGGTAAGCGGTCCCACCATGGTTTGACTCAACCGACGAAGTTCGCCACCGGTGAGAATCACCCGAGGACCGGATTCCGACAACTCCGCCGCCGCTCGAAGGGAATTGGTAACCACCGTCAGATCGGTCCGTCCCGCAAGCAAACGGGCCATTTCCAGAACGGTGCTGCCACCATCGAGGTAAATCGAATCACCTGCACCGACGAGCTTGAAGGCTTCCTCGGCGATTAGGCGCTTTTCCTTTAGAGCGAGGTTCGCCTTATCGTCGAACACCTCTTCTTCCAAGCGACTCTCCATGCTCACGGCTCCGCCATGCACCCGTCGGATACGCCCCTCTTCCTCCAAGGCTTCCAAATCTCGCCG
>JABHOU010000088.1 GCA_018695085.1 Opitutia bacterium
ACCTCGGTTTTTACTTTTGGATGTTCGTGAATTTGGTGTACGTACGGCAGGAACGGAACGAGCGGGTCCAGGCGTAACCGGAGTTCTTACAGACGAGGATCGACCACTATCCAAAAGTGCGTGCAACCTGAAATTAGAGGGCCCTTTGCTCACGGTAACGTGAACTCGAAAGATCTTACACTCTGCGCCCAACTCAATGGACCTATTACTTCGCAAAGAAGAAAGTTTCGAATGGCTTGGGTTTCGAAAGAAAGAATCCGAAAAGGAAGGATCTTTACCGTTTAAAATATCGAGAATTTGCTCGTAGGCGCGATCATCGTCACCGCAAAGGAAGCGGAGCAGATAATCTGGTGCAGTATTAATGTTCACGGGATAACCATTGTGAAAGGAAACCGTGGAGCGAAAGTGTCGAAAATTAGATGTTTCGTCACCAAGTTCGTCAAAGAAGAGTCCACTTCCATCAGGATCATCAAGATCATAAGAGAACCCCTTGATATGTCGAAATTCCTCAAAACTCGTCAACTTGTCATTCGGTGGGAAGTACGGGGGGGCGAGATCCTCATAATAATCTTCTTCCTCACCATCGTCGCGCTCGTCGTCGTCCTTGTCCTGCCAATCCAGAAGACAGTCCACGAAAGGCTCCCCATCCCTCTCGTTCAATAGACCATCTTCCTCCTGAACCATAAGGGCAAACAGAACGACCAAATCCTTTTCCTTGAATGAACCAAAGGGAATCTTTCCGGTTTCATCCTCAATCCTCACCTCCCACTTCACTCCTGCTTCCGGAGATTGAATCTCGGCATAACTCAAGGGGTTGGCCCATCCTTGGGACGGAGAAAACAATTGTCCCTCAACCATTTTCCATTCCTCAAGAACACCCAAGGCAACCTCCAATGCCGAATAAGCCTGAAGACGTAAATCGTCTCGGCGATGAAACTGGCTAACGTGTTCCATCTCCCGAACCGTCTCCTCCAGCAAACGCATAGCGAGCACCGACAGTAGGACAATAATCGCCAACACGAAGATAAGGACCGAACCTTTTCTATGCCTAGCTTTTGTCAAGACAGTCATCATCGTTTCTCGGGGCTCAGACCGTTTGGGGAAATTCGAGCTATCGGGATGGTGATGGTTCTCTCCAAATCTTGAGATCTCATCCTGAATACTAATCTTATAAAATCAGGGAGGTTATGCTGATCGTTTTCGTTATCCTCCTGAAGTTCGCCTTCCAAGTCCCACTGCTCTTCTTCTTTGTCGTAATAACAGTACTCGATTTCTTCGCAAAACTTGCTGATCGGAGTTTTGAATAGGTCGTCCTCACTCTCAAGTTCAGGTTTCCCGGACTCGCCCTTTTCCATCTCCTGCAAATCCGAATACCAAAGAAGGCTTAACCCATCTCCATCTTCGAAGTAGATGTAGCAATGTACCCTGGGAGCCAAACCATGAGGCCAAAACAAGACAGGTGGAGCCTCACGAACAAAAAAGCTGATCAGAGGATCTTCCACATCGGAAAAGTCCACCGGGCGATCCAAAAAGATCGGACTTTTGGCATTCTCGGATCCCGGTGCCATTGTGGATTTGTCCATGATTGAGACAAAAAAACGAGCAACGCCATCCACATGAGCGTCAAAGGCATCGCGAGTAGCAGGCCTTTCAGCCCAGGCTCGGGAAAGAGTAATCAGTAAGGATGTTGCAGCAGTCAGCAACAATCCGGAAATGGCCAATGCCAATAAAACCTCGACCAAGGTAAACCCTTTCCGCCCATGCGCAACGCGGATTCCTGCACAAGGTCGACGAATACGGGATCCGAGACTCATCGTTGCCGATCCTCCTTAATTTCACGAATCTTGTCCCGCTTGTCGTTCAACAACTCCGCTCGATCCGAGGCAAAATCGCCATGCTTGGACCATGTTGGACGGAGAAGATGAATTATCGACTCTCTCTCGCCGGGTTCTATACCAAATTCCTCGGAACCGTCATGCTCGATACGGAGACTTACCTTGTAAACATCGAGCACCGAAGACAGTTCGACTTCCGTCTCCCAACGAATCTCTCCAAGGGTCAAGGTTTCGAGATCGCCTCCTTCCGAAATTTTTTCGTAATCGGGTTCCGAAAAAATTTGGCTTCGAGCCCATAGTAAATCCTGCTCCATTTCCCGGGTATCCTTCATGTGGCGAGCGAAACGAGCCGCCACAAAAGCTCCATCCACCAAATAAACCGCCGCCATCCCAAACAAAGCAAGAGCAACCAAGACCTCCACAAGCAAATAGCCCTTCGAAAGGCGGAAATCGTTGCAGGGTGGAGGTGTCTTTAGGATCGGTCCTCTAGGTCTTCGAAAAATTGATTTCATGAGATACATGCCCAGCTCCAATAGATGTTATTTGAGACTCGCACAATTTTACTCATTCGTCCTCATCAACCACAACAAAACCAGAAAAGGGGTCGAAACGCAAAACCTGCTCCTTGTTCGAGAACGCGATCTTAGCTTGAAAAGGGGGGCTCACTCCAGATTGGAAGGGAATCCTCGTCAAAACCAAGTGTTCGTCCTCCAATTTAGTGGCCCCTCCCCCCTCTCCGGCCAAGGGACCCTCAGCCAGAAAAGTGACCTCCGGCAGGTCCAACTCATCCCAATCATCATCCTCGTCCTCGCCAGACGGCATGTCTTCGTAGATAGCATGTTCGGCTAGAACCGCCCCCCCCGCATCGGTCACTAGGAAGGTGGCTCGTTTTCCATCATAACGCAGAAACGCCGGGGCCTTTCGCTCACTCGCATGGTAAACTGCGTCCAAAACAGCACGCTTCAAAACTCGATCGGGAGGCTCCATCTTGGCGGCATCGATCATACCCACGGCTCCAACTGCAACCATGCCGGCTATTATTGCCAACAAGGCTAGGACAAGAAGAGTTTCGACTATGGTGAAGCCCCGGCGCCGCATACCTTCTTTATCCACACTTCGATATTAGGGACCTGTGGGTGAATCCCAATTGCCTATTTCCGTGCCATCGGGAGCCGTTGTCCACAAATCGAAACTTCCTGGATTTCGTTGACCGGGAGGAGGAGTGTACTGATATTTCTTCTTCCAAGGATCGAGAAGACCGCTGGCCTTCTCGACCACTGCTGTCTTTACTCCCGCAGGCGGAGTCAATAGGGCATCTAAAGTCGCGGGATATTCTCCAGCTTGCAGGTAATAAGTTGTCACGGCCGCCTTGCCCGGACCATTCACCCAGTTGCGGGCTGTGTTTATCTTGCCTGACTCGAAAGAACCAGTAAGATTATAAATAGTCAAACCTGCCACCAAACCGATCATCGCCAATACGATCAGCATCTCCACCAAGGTAAAGCCTGCACGCCGGTTTG
Source organism: Opitutia bacterium (assembly GCA_018695085.1). Taxonomy (GTDB): domain Bacteria; phylum Verrucomicrobiota; class Verrucomicrobiia; order Opitutales; family Seribacteraceae. Next base: position 3,356 of record JABHOU010000088.1, read on the forward strand.
CATCTATACCGAAAGAGTATTCTTTGGAATTATTTTTCATCGATGTATAAGATTGTAAGAAGAAAAAGAGTGACCCTCAAAGAGAATCGCAGAAGATGAAGAAAATTTACTTTGAGGTTTATTTAAAGGCAAATGACCAAACAAGCGCAAGTGCCGAAAGCCCTAAACGAATATCTACTAAATGTCGGAAAACTCTTGCCTTAGGCAAGCATAGCCGCAACTAATATTGAAATGGAACTAGGAGATTATTTGCCCGTACTGATCCAAATCTTGCTGGCTATTGGAATTGGTTTAGGGATATTGGCTGTAAGCCATTTTTTTGGCCAAAAGGCGCGTCACGGCAAAATCAAGGATTCCCCCTATGAATGTGGATTGGCGGCAGAGGTTTCGGGCAAGACGAGTTACTCGGTCAAGTTTTATGTCACCGCCATGCTCTTCATCCTTTTCGACGTGGATGTTGTTTTCCTTATACCTTGGACCCTTACGCACCGCGAATTGACTGCCGCAGGCATACCGATACTCGGGCCTATGCTTTTCTTTACGGGAATTTTGGCGGCGGGGCTCGTTTACGAACTCAAGAGCGGTGCCCTGGAATGGGACAGTTGAGACTGGTCACGCTTAGCCCTATTGGGGCCAAAGGCCAAGAGGCTTAAGGGAATTTCATGCGCATCGACCGCTATATTGCCTCTTCGCGGATAATTGACCTCAAAAGCAAGGACTTGCCCACGGCCTACGCCGAGTTGTTAGCCACCTTTGCACCCGTTCTTGGGAGAAAGACGCCACGCAAGACAATCCTAAAGGAACTGTTGGATCGAGAAACCTCACTGACTAGTTATTTGGGAGAAGGCGTGGCCCTTCCGCACGCCAGAATCCCCATGAAAAGGTCCTACGCCCTCGCTATCGGGCGTTGCCCGGCGGGACTTGCTTTCGAGGGCAAGGAAACATACGAGGAAGTACGCTTCGTCTTCATGTTGCTCGCCAATGAAAAGGCTCAGAACTACCTGTCGTTTCTCGCTACGCTTGCCCGAAACTTTCAGGACAAGGCGGTCATGGACCCCCT